>JAIXVB010000177.1 GCA_027483245.1 Verrucomicrobiaceae bacterium
AACGCCCCCATGCGACTGCCAAGGATTTGGTTGTTGGCAAAAACGATGTTTCGGCAGCGCTGGATGTGCATCGTGTCCCCCAGGGCACTCAGCTGGCAACCAGTGACCCGCAGATCTCGGGTCGCGGTGATATCAAAAGCCCCTTTGCCCGGCCCGCCGCCCGTGGGTGCATACGCCGCGAGGTAGGTCCCCATGAGATTGTAGGCCAGGGCTGCTCCAGGCCCGCTGCTGCTTTCAAAACGAAGCGCGTCCCCCTGAGGTGTGTCCGCGATTTTGATGAAGTCGGCGGTGGATTCGACAATGAAGTATTGGCGTCCGCGAAGGATGTTTGAAGGCAACTCAGGCCCCAGAAAAGTGAGGGCTTCTTTGGGCTCATCCGTTTGACTCACGGCCAAGGATTTGATGCGATTGTCGAACCGCACTCGATCATCGCCCTTCTCCATCGTGACCTCACGCATCAGGTCCGTGCGGAAGTAGCGTCGCGCCCGATCGACCTCCCAGGGTTCATAGGACTCAGGCCAGGTCATGATCTGCCAGAGATACCCGTAGTCCCACATGAACTTGCCACTGCGCAAAAGGGTGCAGCTCTCGATGGCCACACGCTCAGCATAAACTTCCACCTCACTCTCACTGCCTTTTTTCGTCAGCCCATGCACCCCAATGACCGCACCCGCCATTCCATTGGCTTTCACATCCCGGAATAAAAGGTCATGCGTGCCACCAGGTCGTGTCGTGGTGATTTCAATGCCTCGTGTGCTGGCGTTTGGCTCCCACGAATTCTGCGGGCGAGCAGGATCAAACACATGGCCGATGAACTCACCGCCATGCCAGGAAAAATGCGCCACATTTTCACCCGCAAACAGGATCACTCGCGCCTTGTCTGGCAATGTCTCGGGCATGATGAAGCGGGCACCGTGAGCCATGACTGTCGTGTCCGATTTCAAAGGCAATGGCGTGACACCGTCCAAGTGATAATCCCCAGCCGGAATCGTCACCACGCCTCCTCGCCCTAACCAATCGTTCAACTTGGCAGTATCATCAGCGATAACGATCGTTGCCACGCAGAGAAAAAGAAAGCAGACCCATATTTTCATGAATCAGTCTAACGGAACTCCCAAGCACGAATCCATGACAAAGTCTGTGTGAATTACGTCACTTTCCACCCCACGTTAACCAAGTGACAGAAACCAGGATTCATTCATGGTGCGGTGATGAAACTCCTCAGCATCCAAGTCGGCCTGCCCCGCAACCTGGGCGATTCAACGTCCACCGATCCCATGGATAAACCCTGGGTCTCCGGTTTCTTCAAAGAGCCCCTTTCCGGCGAAGCCACGATCACTCGTTTAAACATCCTCGGCGACGGACAGGCCGATTTGAAAAATCACGGTGGCCCTGACAAAGCGATCAATGTGTATCCTGCCGAGCATCTTCAGCATTGGCAAAACGTGCTGAATCTGTCTCTGCCTCACGGGGCCTTTGGTGAGAATTTCACCACCCTTGGCCTGACGGAAAACGAAGTCTGCATCGGCGATGTCTATCGA
The DNA here is from genome assembly GCA_027483245.1 of Verrucomicrobiaceae bacterium. Lineage (GTDB taxonomy): Bacteria > Verrucomicrobiota > Verrucomicrobiia > Verrucomicrobiales > Verrucomicrobiaceae > Prosthecobacter. The sequence goes on from JAIXVB010000177.1 coordinate 1,542, forward strand.
CTCGGAGGAGTGCTCGTTCAGGTCTCACAACCACGACAACCCTGCTGGAAACTGGCTCGGCGTTGGCGAGTCAAGGATCTCGCAGCTCAGGTGGAAAGAACCGGTCTCACAGGCTGGTATCTGCGCGTGCTGGAGGAAGGCCTCCTCACCGCACCCGCCGAGTTCACCCTGATCGAACGCCCGCACCCGGAGTGGACCGTGGCCCTGGCCAATGAAGTCATGCACCACCGCAAATCAGACCTCAACGCCGCGCAAACCCTGGCGAACTGCGCCGCACTTTCTGAGAGCTGGAAAATCAGCCTGACTCGCCGACTCAATCATGGCCCCGAAGACACCGCACCAAGACTCATCGGCGGCGCAGTGTGAATCGAGTGGCAAGTGAGTCGCGGATTACTTCTTCACCTGCGCTTTGAGCACCGTCTGCCAGTCGCGATGCTGCTTTTTGTAGTCTTGGAAGGCGGTGTGCTCGGTGAGGGCGATCTTGCCGTCTTTGTTGGTGTCGATGAAAGGGAAAAGCCATTCCCAGCCGGGCTTGGCATCGGCCCATGCCTGCTGCGAAATCCATTCGCCAGTCTCGATGCCATTGCGGCGTTGCTTCGTTTGTTGGGCGAGTTCGTCGGTCCAATCGAGAACCTGACCGCGTTTGAGAAGGTGATCACGCAGCGCCTTCACGTTCACGTTTTGCACCGTGACATTCGCTTGGATGGCTTGCGCAGCAGCGACGCCTGCGGACTCGCCAAGCACACAGAAGACCGGCTCCATGCGTGCTGAAGCGTAGGCGATGTAGCTGGCCGAGAAACACACGGGCACGAGGAGGTTGGTGCATTCATCGGCCTTCGGCGTGATCGCGCGATACGGGATCGGATAGGGATGACCGGTGCCGTGCGAGCCACCGACGAACATGTTGCCCTCCGTGGCGACGCCGATCTGTCCGCTCTCGTTTGCGACGACGTAACGACGCACGGGATAGATGTCCACGCCGTAGAGCGCGAGACCCACGCCGTCCTCGACCTTCGTTTGATTCCACACATCGGCGAGCGTGAGCGTGTAAGGCCCCTTCATGCGGCGCGTGATGCGAACATAAAGTTGGCTCGGCCAGCCTTCAGTGTCGGCGTGCATCGTTTGATCGAGACCAAGTTCCGCCGTCTCCGCACGAAACGCCTCGGGCACGCGGGCATCGGTGCTGAGGAAGTGGTGGAGGCCGCTGAGGTAATCCTTGTGCTGCCGCCACACCTTCGCGCGCGCTTCCCAGGTGCCATCTTGATAAAAACGACTCAGGCCCAGCGGTGCCATCGTGATCAAGGAGTCACGCTTGTAGTTGTAGTCACCGCTGTTCAGCCAGCCGGGGAAGATGTCGCGCAGACGCTTGGTGAGCTTCGCGGGATCGTCGGTGGTGCGCACCAGATGCTCGACGTAGCGACCCACGAGTTCGAAGTCCTTCGCGTCGTAGTTCGCGGGTTTTTCAAAGGGCATGCGCTTCTGAGGATCGCGCGTGACGTAGAAACGGAAGTTGTAGGCCTGCGTGTAATCATCCGCCGCGCCCTTTGGCAAACCATGGTCTGCCTCGACCCACGGCAGCAGTCCACTTTTCGGATCGCCCGCGACCACATACGGATCCATCGGTGTCCAGTTGGTCGTCGGCCCCACGCCCGCGAGTTCCTCGTGGTAAGTCTCCGCCGACTCGCGCCCCACCGCATACCTCACGCCCGCCGCAGCCATCACATCACCCTCGTAACTCGCGTCGATGAACACCTTTGCCTCGATCACCGAGACCTCCTTTTGAGCCGCAGTCGGCGCTGGAATCCCGTGTTTGTCAGGCGGTGCGAGTTCCAGGATGAGCTTCGTGATGTTCGCGCCCGCTTTCTCCACACGCTGCACCCGCTGCTCATGGATCACCGGGATCTTTTCCTCCGCCAGCCAGTTCGCGAAGTCTTGGCGCAACACATCCGGTTGCTTGCCCATTTTGAAAACACGCGTTGAAGTCAGCCCACCCACCGCCACCGGCACCGGGCAATCCTGCAAGGGCTTGATCCCCGCCCCAAGAATCCCGCCCACCCATCGGCTCGGCTCCACAATGATCACCGAACACCCCTCCTGCTTCGCCGTCACCGCCGCAACAATGCCCGAAGGCGTCGCGCCATACACACACACATCCACACGCAGCGTTTCGGCGGCGGCGAGTGGCGACGCGATGACGAGCAACGAGAGGATGAAGGAGGCGAGACGTTTCATGGTGGAAAGTGTGTTTATCGAAGAGGGCACAATCAAATGGGCCTTCGTCGAGCAACTGATCCGATAGAAAGACTCGCCGCACCTTCGCCCTCCTTGCCAAGACGGCAATCTGAGCTTCAATTATAGCATATACATTGAAAGCGTTGAATTTATCACAAAGAACCAGCGGTTCAGGACAACCAGTCCTGAAAGTTGTGGATTTTTTCTGCGGAGCAGGCGGAATGAGTTTTGGCTTAGCAAAAGCTGGCTTGGGAATACTTGCCGGCCTCGATGTGGACTCATCCTGTCGTTCGACCTACGAACACAATGTCCGAGGTTCCTCATTCGTTTCCTGCGATGTAAGCAAGCTGGCAACTAAGACACTTATCGCTCAATTCGGACTGAAATCTGGCGATGATTCCCTCCTATTCACTGGGTGCAGTCCGTGTCAATACTGGAGCAAAATCAACACCGATCGTTCCAAGTCCCGACAGTCTGCTTTCTTGCTCAAAGAATTCACCCGCTTCGTGGAGGATCTCAGCCCCGGTTGGATCATTGTCGAAAACGTGCCGGGTCTCGTCAACAAGGAAGGCTCAGCATTGCCTGGATTCTTGAAGTTTCTTACCCGCCAAGGCTACGACTTCAAACACGCCGTTCTCGACTTAAGTCATTATCAGGTCCCACAAACACGGCATCGTTTTGTCCTTATCGCCAACAGAGTAGGAGCGCCCGCTTCATTACCCAATCCTTCGTCTAGATCAGTGCCGACTGTCCGAAGCTTTATTGGCATCGATAATGGATTCCCAATGATTGAGGCAGGATACAAAGATTCCACATCTTTTATTCATACAGCAAGCGGACTGTCTGACATTAATTTAGAACGGATTAAAAGGACTCCGACAGATGGCGGACGACGTGATTGTTGGCAGGCGGATGCCAAACTCCAGGTTTCAGCTTACCAGGGACGGGAGAATCAGTTTGCAGATGTTTATTCCCGCATGTCATGGGATAAGCCAGCCCCGACGATTACAACTCGCTTCAATAGCTTTTCCAATGGCCGGTTTGGTCATCCAAAGGAGCACCGCGCGATTTCATTGCGAGAAGGAGCTACACTCCAAACTTTTCCGAAGAACTTTCGCTTTTTCGGCTCGATACCAGCCATCGCCCGACAGATTGGGAATGCAGTGCCCCCTGCATTTGCGAAGCAAATCGGCCACCATGTTTTGGCTCAACATTTAAGCACCATGCGCAATGGCTGACATAAGCAACAAACCGCTGTCTGAGCTAGTGACGATTCTCGGCCGAAGACACAAAGCGCAACCATTCCCGGCCTTTATCCAATCTCTTCGTCTGCATGCATTCAAGAATATTGCAGACCTATGTAAGATCACTTTCGACTTTCCGCTGACGGCGTTGATCGGCGCAAATGGCTGTGGAAAAAGTTCGGTGCTTCAGGCGCTCTATGGCTGTCCTGAAGGATTTAGCCTTGGGCGATACTGGTTCTCGACCAAACTAGATCCAATCAACGAAGAAAGCGGCTCGCGTCCTTATTTGGTTTACTGCTACACCTCTGATTCGGGTGAACAACGCGAGGTCGTAAAAACGAGAATCAAGTGGAATAAAAAGGACGGTGCCTCCAAGAATCTCGATTATTGGGAACCAAGTCGGCCCATTAAAAAATTGGGAATGCAAACACTGCCTGGCGGTGCAAGGCATCCAGCGATTGTAAAAAATGTGATGGTGATCGATTTTCGATACCAGCTCAGTGCATTCGATCGTTATTTTTATCTTGAAGAGGTGGAGCCATATCACGCAAAGAAGCGGCGCTCTCAACAGGATGTTATCAGGCTTCGATCCGAAGCCATTTTGCTAGCTCTCAGCGGCGTGACTCGCCCAAACAAGGCAGATCCAGTTCACGAACTGACATCAGAACAGTGCCGCACTATTTCGCAGATACTCGGCAAGCGTTACCGGGCAGGCAAGATTCTGCATCATCGCTTCCATGGATTCTGGGCTGATACCGTTGTATTTGAATCGGAGTCATCCACCAATCCCCTCCGGTATACTGAAGCCAATGCGGGTAGTGGTGAGGTTGCTGTGACATTAATGGTGCACAAGCTAAGCCAGGCCAAACCAGGTGCTTTGGTATTGCTCGATGAGCCAGAATACTCCCTTCACCCAGGTGCCCAGCGCGAGTTGCTGAGATATCTGCTCGTGCAGTGCGCTGAGAAACAACTGCAGATTGTATTCACCACTCATGCACCAGCCATGGTCGAAGGTTTGCCCACATCAGCAATCAAGGTGTTCGAGCAAGAGCCCTTGACCGACAAGTTTGTGGTCCGTCAAGACAGGAGTGTTGAAGAGGCATTTTTGTCAATTGGGCAACGGACTATCGCACGGGCGACAATTAGAGTTGAGGATGCGCTAGCGAAAGAACTCCTTGAAGAAGTGTTGAGACGGATGGCCAACAGAGGCACGATACCACCCGACTTCATCAGTTTGGTTGACATCAAATACTTCCCTGGCGGGGTAAGCAGCATGAAGCAGGATGCGGCTCAATACTCGAGAGATGGCCTGACTAATGTCTTTGTGGTATTTGATGGGACCGAGAGCACTGTCGCAAAAGTGGATATTCAGGTCATCACAATGGCGGAAAACACAGCCGACGGCTTGTCGGCAAAACTTCTGAGCCTCACGAAAGAAAAGATCGATTTTGCAATCGACGGCGGTTCTAGCGGTGGAAGGCCAGATCAGCTTATTGATGCAACCAAGCGCTACATTGAGTTTTGGAATCAGCGAGTTCGATTTCTACCTTTCGATGTGCCAGAAGCTGAGATTTGGAATGATCAGCTTGCCAGAAGCGAGTTGGCGGCTGTTTTGGATAAGGCATCGGACGTTGAAACCCAAATCGCGAGGCTCACGTCCATGAAAGCGAAAGATCGGTTCGCCTACCTCTGCGAGGTAGTTTCAAACAGAAGCAAAAGCGAGCATATCATCGCACTGCAAATCAAGTTTCTGAAAAGTTGGCTTAAAGGCAATCCTTCATCGCTAGACGATATTGAAACACTACTCCTCGAGATACGCCGAGAATTTAGTCAGAGTCTCAGGCATTAGATTTCAGGCTATTTTGCAGCTCATCGAAAATAGAGCACTGATTAAACTGGACGTGGATCGTAATCAACAAACGATACTGCCCGAAGGTTGCTAGCCCCCAGACCCTTCCAGCCCACTTTGCTAGACGTGGGTGGTGTCCAGGGCGTTGCCTCAGGCGCAGGCTGTTCGGGATAGACTTGGAGCAACAACTCAGCTCCACGGCGGAAGGTCTCTGCCAGTGACCACTCGCGCTGCTTGGCGAAGGCGCGAAGCTCACGGAACAACTCCTCGGGGACTTGAATCTGGGTTTTGGTCATACCACAGATTATCAGGCTCCATCAAATCAATGTCAACCAACCGAGTTCTGCCAGAGTTCTATCCGTGCTATCAAGCTGGAGTCGTAAGCCATGGGGACCTCAAAGGAAAGATCGATGACATCCTCTGGGGCTTGGGCGGCAGGTTGAACTCAAAGGGGAAACGGGCGTCGGTTGAGCCCTTCGATGCACATGATGATACGTCTCCTAGCGCTTCAAAAATAGGGGGCTGGTGACCAGGGATTCGATCAGGGTGGTGAGTTTGTAGTCGCTGGCTTTGGCTTGGGTGGCGAGTTGCTTCAGCTCTTCACGATCCGAGAAGGTCATGCCGCGGCGGAGGGCATAGGTGGCGATTTTTTCGGTGAAGGCAGCGGCGAATTTGTCGATGTCGGCGAGCAGCAATTTCTTCAGCTCGGCACCATCGGCGAACGGGCGTCCATCGGGCAGGGCTCCGCTGGGGTCGAGGGTGGGATCGGCGCCAGTGCCATCTTTGATCGTCTCCACGGTGCGCCAGCGGCCGATGGCGTCGTAATTGTCAAAGGCGATGCCGAGGGGATCGATCTTGTTGTGACAGGCGGTGCAATTCGGATCGGCGCGATGCTGCTCCAACTTCTCACGCACAGTGGTCTTTTTCGCTTTGGCTTCGGGGGTGCTGAGTGCGGGCACATTCGCGGGCGGTGGCGGTGGGGGCTTGCCAATGATGGACTCCAGCACCCAGACTCCGCGATGCACGGGACGATGGCGTGTTCCATCCGAGGTGAGGCTGAGGATGGAAGCCTGAGTGAGCAAGCCACCGCGATGTTGTTCGGGCTTCAGGGCGATGCGTTGCAGGGTGTCGCCGCGTATGCCTTCGATGCCGTAGTGCATGGCGAGGCGTTCGTTGATCAGCGTCCAGTCGGAGTCGAGGAACTCGCGCAAACTGCCATTGCGCTTCAAGATGTCGGCGAAGAAACCCAGTGTTTCAGCGACCATGCTCTGCTCCAAATTTTCATCGTAATCGGGATACAAAACCTTGTCGGGCGGGAACATGCCGACCTTGCGCAGTTGCAGCCATTGACGCGGAAAGCTGGTGGCAAAAACGGCAGCCTTGGGATCGCTCAGCATGCGGCGGACTTCGGCGCGCAGGGTCGAGGTTTCATGCAGCTTGTTTTGACCCGCAAGATCCAGCAGACGCTGATCAGGTTTGGAACTCCACAGGAAGTATGACAAGCGCGAAGCGAGTTCGTGGTCCTGCAAACCAAGGGACTGAACTTTTTGTTTTTCCTGCGGGTTTGCGGACAACTTTGTCTGGCCTTCCTCCAAATACAGAAAGCTTTTCGAGCAGAGCACAGCGACCAGCGCGCTTTTCACCGCCAGCTCAAACGAATCGCCCAACTGCTGGGCCTGCTCCACAGGCTTGATCAGGCGTTCCACTTCCATTGCTTGCACGGGGCGGCGCCAGGCCTGCTCGGCAAACCGTGACACGATCTCGCGTGCATAGGCCATGTCCTTGGTTGTGGACTCGCCTTTGAAAAAAATCCGTTGATGCGCAGCGGAGGGCCATGAATCCACGATGGGGCCATCCCATTCGACCGAGTCGATGATCAATGTGGGCTGGATGGGCTTGAAGTCGTCGTCAGTCAGCTTGAGCTGCCAGGGCACGCGATTTTTGACATTGGTGAAGGCATTGGGCGTGCCGCTGTGGCGTGAGCGGCGGCCTTCAGGATTCGGACCGGGGACCGAGTTGATGATGCGCACGGGATACTTGCCGGCCACGAGATGCACTCGCGCTTCCACCTCGATCGGTTTGTCCTCGGCGGCATCGATGTCCCGTTCGATCAGGGTTTTGTCGATGCTGGACAGGTAAACCTTGAGGCGCGGAGCACGCCCACCTTCAGGCCGCAGGCCGCTGAGTTTCAGGCGCAAAAGATATTCGCCCGTGGTCTTCACCTCGAGGTTCCAGCTGTCGGTCGTGTAGTTGTTGGGCACGATTTCAATGCGCACCTGATGGGCGATGCCGCGTGCTTCATACTCTTCCTTGAAGCCTTTCCAGCGCATGTCAAAGGCTCCCCAACGAATGACCTCACGTTTGGGCTCAGGCCGCAAGGACAGCGCTTCATCCAGGATCGCATCGGCAGCGGACAGGTATTTTTCCACATGCGCTGGAGACAGGGTGAGCACCGAACCGATGCGCTCGAAACCATGCCAGTCCGGGTCCTCGGGCAGGCCTGTGGGAGCTTTGACATCAAAGTTCACGCCCAACAAATCACGAATCGTGTTCGCATACTCCTCACGGGTGAGTTTGCGAAAAGCCACCTGTTCACCTGCGGAGGATTGCCGCGCGACCTCAGCCTCACGGAGCTGATGGGCGATCCATTCGGCGACTTGGGAGACCTCTTCCGACTTGGGCCGCGGCTCATCTTCGGGCGGCATGTCACCGGAGTTGATGCGGTTCATGATTTCCTCCCAGTGCATCATGATTTTGGGCGACTCAAAGTTCACCGCCAGATCATCGACACGCAGATCGGCCTTTTGTTTTTTTTCGCCATGACAGCTCGTGCAGTGCTGAGAGAAAAAGCCCTGAACCACCGGATCCACAGGAGCTGTGACAGCCGCTGAGGCACTCAGGCCACTGGCGAGAAAAAGGAGATGACAAACAAAAGGCGGCACCGCACGAAGCATGGGAAGCAAACGCTGCGAGGTCGCCCCTTTTACAGCCAGGGCATCCCCGAGGATTCGGGGGACAGGCTCGCATCTGCATGGGCAGCCGAGATCAACCGGGCTTCGTCAGACGCAACGACGCCGACGAGTCAGCATCAAAGCCGTGCCCATGAGCAGCAGCAGGGCGCGTGAAGGCTCTGGAACCGCCATGCCGATGGCGATAACTCCATGACTGGTGAACTTGCTGTCATCCCAGAACCAGCTGGGGTTGTGCGTGGACAGGTCAGGCAGCTTGAGTTGATTCGCGGCCAGTCCCGTGGCGTTGCTCCAGTCGAGGAGATCAAACGCATCATAGAGAGCAGGCATGTAACCCGCGCCAAAAACAACGCTGAGGCTCAAGGGCGAGAGCGTAGAGAAATCAATCGTCCCACTGCCTGTTGAAGAGAATAGGAGCCTGTCACTGCTTCCGCTATTGGCACTGCCACCGATGGTGTCGATGAAGCCATTGCTATCGAAGGTGATGTTGAGTCCGTTGTTGCCATTGGTCTTCAATTCGAAGAGCCCTTCGCTCCCAGTTTCGAAGATGACACTGCCGTTGACGGTCGAGATGTTCAGATTGCCGATGCCGTCATTCACGGACGGTGAACCGGGAGCCAGAGTGCCACTGATGGTCACATTGCTGGTGCCCAGGGTTGTGATGTAACCCGTGCCACCCAGTGTACCTGCGCTGCCCACCGTGACAGCGCCCGTGCCGGTGCTCGACTGGCCGCTGGGGCTATCGGCGAGGAAGGTGCCTGCGGTGATCGTGGTGCCGCCTGAATACGTGGAGTTGCCAGAAAACGATGTCGCGCCGGTGCCGACTTTTTGAATCCCACCCGTGCCGCTGAGGGCACCGCTGAACGAGGTCGATTGACCATTGGATCCGAGGACCAGGCTATTCGCGCCGATGGCCAAGGCATCGGTACCTTTTAGACCTCCGAGGTTGTAAGTGTTCGTCCCAGCCACCGTGAAGGTAACTTGTTGGGCGCCTGAAACCGCGGTGTCGAGCGTGCTGTTTTGCAGCGCATTCACGTTTGCCAGCGCCAGGGTGCCGCCCTCCACACGCGTGTCTCCTGTGTGGGTGCTGGTGCCAGAGAGAGTTTGTGTGTAGGTGCCTTGTTTGATCAGACCGAGCGCACCGGTGAGCTGGCCGTCAAAGTCACGGTTGGTGGTGCCATTGAGCGTAAGATTGGCCGGTGTGGCGCTGGTCACGGTGCGAGTGCCTGCGGTCGTCGTGCCGCTGTGCAACCCACTCGCCACTTGCGAGTAACCATTGAGATCCAAGGTGCCACTGGTCGAATAACCAACCCCAATGCGGATATCCGAGTTTGCTGGGATCCCATTGACAATGTCGGTTCGGATCGTGCCACCGGCGATGGAAGTCTGGGTCCACGTATTGCCTGCGACAGCGATGACCACCAGACCTGTAGTGTCCAAGTACAGGCTTGAAGCGCCAAGCAGCATGGGGGTGTTGCTGAAGGTAAAAGTGCTGCCAGCATTCGGGTTCATCACAAACAGACCCGCAGTGGCACTGCCGTTGATCACACCACCGGTGAAAGTCGCGCTGCCATTGCCCGAGGCGACCCAGCGCTGTTGATTGAAGTAAGTGATGGCTCCAGTGAACGTGTTGGCACCCCCGACGATCTGAAAGGCACTGCTGTC
>JAIXVB010000392.1 GCA_027483245.1 Verrucomicrobiaceae bacterium
GATCTCTTCAATCCTGCGCTGCTCGGCATGACCGATGTCGCGGATGTGTTCGCTCTGTCGAATCTGCCTTCGATCACAGGTCAGCCTCAGGCAGGCAATCTGTTGGTTCTCGGACAAGAAGATGCACGCATTGTCAATGTGGACCGCTCAGGCAACATCCTCAGCACACTCAACATCACTTCGGATGTGGGCAATCCTTTGAACCCTGCAGGCCAGCAGCACGAAGGCATCGTGATGGATCGCGCGGGCATCATTTACATCGTCAATGAAAACGGTGGTGGCAGCATCGACTTCCCCCAGCTCTGGGTTTACGCACCGGCCTCACAGCCAAACCAAGCCCCGACAGCCGTGGTGCTCAACAATGCGGTCAATTCGATCCAGGAAAACTCCAGCACGGCCTCGGCCCTGAAAGTGGGCGACATCGTGGTCACCGATGATGGCCTCGGCACCAATGTCCTGAGCTTGACGGGAGCCGATGTGGCCTCCTTTGAGATCGTCGGCACTTCCTTGTTCCTCAAGGCAGGCACGGTGCTCGATTTCGAGACCAAGACGAGCTTCAGCGTCACGATCCAGGCTGACGACACCACGGTGGGCAGCACGCCTGATGTGACGGTGAACTACACGCTCACAGTCACGGATCAGGTGATTGAAACACCGCCAGCTCCTGCATTGATCATCTCTGAAGTGGCTCCATGGTCCAGCAGCAACAGCCCGGGTGTTCTCGCGGATTGGTTTGAGGTCACCAATGTCAGCGCCAATCCTGTGGACATCACGGGTTGGAAAGTGGACGATAGTTCCGCAGCTTTCGGCACTGCCCTCGCCTTGAATGGCATCACGACCATCGCCCCCGGTGAGTCGGTGATCTTCATCGAGACCGCGGATCTTGCAGGTAAAAGTGCAGCCTTCAAGACGACATGGTTTGGATCAAATCCGCCTCCCGGTCTTCAGATCGGTAGCTACACAGGTTCTGGCATTGGCCTTAGCACGAGTGGTGATGGTGTGAATCTCTTCAATGCAGCCGGTGTGTTGCAATCCAGCGTCAGCTTTGGAGCCGCTCCGACCGGACCTTCTTTCGCGACCTTTGACAACACCCTCGGCCTGAATGCGACCACGATCTCCACGCTTAGTGCGGTGAACGTGAACGGTGCCTTTGTCGCCGCCACCAGTGCCAATGAGATCGGCTCACCGGGCTACTCGGCTCCGGGTGTGCTGGTGATCACCGAAGTCGCTCCTTGGGGCAGCGGTAACAGTCCCTACACCTCCGATTGGTTTGAGGTCACCAACATCGGCGCAAGAGCAGTGGATATGACGGGCTGGAGAGTGGACGACAGCTCGGAGTCTCCCGCCGCTGCCCTGGCTCTGTTAGGCGTTCCGAGCATTGCTCCAGGTGAGTCGGTGATCTTCCTGGAAACCGCCACACCGGCCACGACTCGCGCTACCTTCTTGAGCACTTGGTTTGGAACCAATCCGCCTGCAACGCTGCAAGTCGGCACTTACACCGGTTCGGGCGCAGGTCTAAGCACGGGTGGCGATGCCGTGAATCTTTACGACAGCACGAACACACGTCGTGCTAAGGTCTTCTTTGCGGCCTCACCGTCGAGCGCTCCCTTCACCACCTTTGATAACTCCGCAGGTGCCGACAACGTAGCTCTGACCCAGTTCAGTGCAGTGGGCGTGAATGGTGCCTTTGTTGCGGTCAATGATGCTGCCGAAGTCGGTTCGCCTGGCACTCGCACGGTTAGTGGTCCCACCAGCTTTGCTGCATGGTTGGCGGCCAATGGTTACACCGGCACAATCGGTGGTGACACGGACAACGACGGCGTGCCGGATGTCCTGGAGTATTACTTCAATGCCAACCCGAACGATGGCACCGATCGCGCCAATCTCCCTCAGGTGGTCATCAATGGCAGCGATCTCGAGTTCCGCTTCACCTACCTCACCGGCACGGCGATCCCTGGATACCTCCAGTCCTCAGAAGACCTCACCAACTGGGTCGATGCAACGCCTGGCGTGGACTATGAAGTCATCACGGAAACCGTGAATGGACCTGAAACAACGGTGCGTTTCCGTATCTTCTGCAATCCGATCCCGACCGTCACGGGACCCTTCACCTACCTGACTCCGTTCACGGCTGAAGTGGAGCGTGGCAGCATCAATAACTTGACCATCACCAATCACGGCATGGTCGGTGCAGGTCGCCTCTCCGGTGATTCGTATGATAGCTTTGGTGAAACAATGGGTGCGGCTTCGGGCCTCTCCATCACGGGCTGGAGCTATAATGCAGGCACGGGCCAGTTCAGCGGCACTTTCAACGTGTTGCCTGACCGTGGTTACAACAGCGGTGCCATCTTCTCCAACTACGCCGCTCGTGTGCATCAAACACCGTTCACCTTCACGCCTTATTATGGCGCAGGTCCTGTGGCTCAAACTCAGATCGTTCCGACTTACAGCGGCACGACGAAGTTCACTTACTTGGACGGTGCCACGACAAAGTTCACGACCGGATTGAACCCCACAGGCACCAGCACGCTGTTCGGTCAGCAGGTGGGAACAGTTCCTGTCTTTAACCTCGCTTCGGCTTCCACGGAGAACCTGATGAGCTTCGATGCAGAAGCCATTCACGTCTTCCCGGATGGCTCGGGTTTTGTTTCTGATGAGTACGGCACCTACATCTGCCGTTTCAACAGCGCCAAGCAGTTCACCCGCATCATCCAGCTCCCAGCCTCGGCTCAACCGCATCGTCCGGTGGGTGTGCTGAACTTTGACTCTGTCACGGCTCCGACCAACGGACGCCGCAACAATCAAGGCCTGGAAGGCATGGCTGTGTCACCCGACAACACACGTCTCTTTGCCTTGATGCAAAGTGCGTTGGTCCAAGATGGCGCTGCAGCACAGACGCGCTTCAACACACGCCTCTACGTCTATGACATTGCAGGGGCGAATCTGGAGAACCCGGTGCTGCTCGGTGAATACGTGGTGCAGTTGCCTCGCTACGATCTGAATGGCAACAACTCAGGTCTCGATGCCACGGCGGCTCAGTCGGAAATCGTTGCCCTCAGCAACACGCAGTTCCTCATGCTGCCTCGCGATGGCAATGGTCTGGGCAAGGGCACCACCGACCCGATTGTCACCAAGACGGTGGACTTGGTCGATTTCACCACGGCTAGCAATGTGCTGGGTCTGTATGATGCCGAAGGCAATCAAATCAGCCCTAGCGGCACCCTGCGTGCCGGGATTATTCCTGCCACCAGCACGGTGGTGGTCAATCTTCTCTCGAGTGCAGACTTGGCCAAGTTTGGTTTCAACACCAACACCTCAGCTCCGAATCAGTTCACGGTGAACGAAAAAGCGGAAGGCATGGCCCTGGTGCCCGACACATCGACTGCCAGCACGGAGGACTACTTCCTGTTCGTGGCCAATGACAACGACTTCCAGTCTTCAGACGTTCGCATGATTGATGCCACCGGTGCTCTGGTAAGCTACGGCGATGCCCGTGACCGCGGCATCACCAATGACGCCGTGTTCAGCGCTTGGCGCATCACGATCTGCCCGAATAACCGAAAGTTCTTCCGCATCGGCGTCGATTGATCCTGACTGGTTCTGAGTCCTCCAAAAGCCGGATGAGCGAGAGGCTCATCCGGCTTTTTGTTTGTCTGCTTGGCGGGTCCTTCGGTGCGGCCTCGATTTTGGTTCACGGCCTCATCACAGGATTCACAAGATTTGCAGGATGAACTGGATGTTTCAGTCTTGTGAATCCTAGAACCTTTAGAGATGGCTGAACCAAATCAGGACCACCCAGGGGATTCGCTTCGAGGCTTCTTCCGTAGCATAGGCTTTCATCCGGTAGCTCTTCGCACACCGCTCAGAACCGCACAGAGGACTGGGCGGACCCCTTTGCTCTGCAGGTTCAATCCGCCCTCCCTCCCAAGCCGAAAAAAAGGCCAACCGCGTGAGCAGTTGGCCTTGAAGGGGATTCGAGAAAAATTACTCGCTGATCTTCACGCTCTTGATCGTGATGGTCTCTGTGGGCACATCACCGTGGGGGCCTTTGCGGCCAGTCGGCACGCTGACGATGGCGTCCACGACTTCGAGTCCTTTGGTCACTTTGCCAAACACCGTGTAGCCGTAGCCATCGAAGCTTGGGTAGTCGAGGTTGGCGTTGTCTTTGACGTTGATGAAGAACTGGCTGGTAGCGCTGTTTGGGTCGCTCGTGCGGGCCATGGCGATGGTGCCACGGTCATTCTTGAGGCCATTCTTCGACTCGATCTTGATCGGCGCGTCGGGTTTCTTTTGGCTCATGTCAGGCGTGAAGCCACCCCCTTGAATCATGAAACCGGGAATGCAGCGATGAAAAATCAAGCCGTCATAAAAGCTCTTGTTCACGTAGCTGACGAAGTTGGTGACTGTCACCGGGGCCTTGGCGGCATCCAGTTCGAGTTCGATGGTTCCTTTGCTGGTTTCCATCACGATTTTCACAGGTTTGGCTTCACTCACAGGTTTGGTTTCTTCTTGGGCTTTTGTTTGACCGGCGATGCCGAGGAGCAGGAATGCGGAGGCGGCAAGGATCGGAAGATTGATTTTCATAAGATCAGGGTGGGACTTCAATGAGACATTGGCGGAGCGCTTTTGCAAAGTGGAAAGTGCAATGCATGAATGACGGCCCGTGAAACAGGTGCCTAACCAAACGAGGGCAATGTCAGCGGCGGTTTCCTTTTTTTATAGGGCCAGATGCCCCAGCGCTAGCAGCCCATAATAGGTGTATTCGGGGTCGAGGAAGTCATCGGCCCAGTTGCCATGAAAACCACCGGCGGCGCTCCAGAGGGTATCGATGAAGTCGAGGCAGGGCTCTTTGACCCGCGCGATGGCGGCTGCGTTTCCGGACAAGGCGTGAAGAGCGACGGCGGTCGAGAGCAGGTCGGGGACGGGAGCCCCGGGCACGGCCAAAAAACCGCCGCTCGGCAAGCATTGCCGCACCAGCCACTCGACACTGGCAGGCGGTGCGGGCATTTGCAGGTGGCGATAAAGGGAGAGCATGGCTGCGGTGGCGGTCGTGGAGCCAATGGGCAACCCGGGTTCATTCGACCACGCGCCATCGGGGGTCTCGAGGCTGTCCATGCAGCGGGCGATGGCCAGGGCATCGGGCGGCAGCAGCCCGAGGTCCTGATACCCTCCCCAGGCGATCAGACAGCCATAAGCGCTGCCGTTTTTTCGACCAGGGGCCTGATGATAGCCGCCGTCGGGCGTGCGATAACGCTCGATCCGCTCGGCCAATTCGCTGCGTGAGGGTTCAGGGAAATCTTCGAGCCCGATGCCTGCCCAACACCGGGCGAGGCAGCAGAGATGGACAAAATCCAGTCCCTCACCGCTGCCAAAGGTTCGCAGCCAGGGGCGCACCGATTCGGCGGGAACAGGTTGCTGGAGAGCCATCAATCCCTCGATCCCAAAGACGGTGTAATACAGGTCCGGCTTCTCATTGCGATCCATGACTCCGCCGCTGGCATGCCAGCGTGAACGTAGGAACTCTGCCACAAGAGGTGTGGCCTCGCCGAGGAGTTTCGGAGCCACACGGGCGACTTGGAGCATTTCGAGCCGGAAAGACATGCGCTGGGATAAGGCGGAAACTCGAAACTCGAAACTCGAAATCCAGAGAGGAGACATCTACTTGCTGAAGTTTATAATTTCCATACATTAAGCACATCAACGTTTGGCAATCCTCGTGGCTGCCTTTCACTCCCTTTTCCAACATCAACGACGCTCTCTTATGTGGTCCCGCCTGTTTCTCGTTCTTAGCTTCATCACTTCTGTTTCCGCGGCTTCGGTGAAAGATGACATCCAATCCGTGATCACCGAATACGAGACCAGCGTCCGGGCGAACACGATGAAAATCATTGAGGCCAAGACGGAGGAAGAGAAGGCCAAACACCGCAGCACGATCCCCAGTGTGGCGCCTTTCGCGGCCCGTGTGTTGAAGATCGTGGAAGTGCATCCGAAAGACGTTGGCAGTGCTGTGGGAGTCTCGTGGCTGACCACTCAGGCCTCCGGTTTTCCGGAAGGGCAGGCGGCGCTGAAACTTCTGGGCACCACCCATGCGGAACTGGCGGGCATCGCCCCAGCGGTGAAGTCACTGGAGTATCACAGCTTTGAAACCGCTGAGCCGATCTTGAAAGCCATCCGCGAGAAGAATCCCAACGCGGAAGAAAAAGCGGCGGCCACCTATGCACTGGGCATGCAGTTCTTTCGTCAGTTTGAAGCCGCGAGCACACCGGAAGCCGCGCAAATCGCTAAGACGCAAGCCATGGACTTTTTTCAAGAGGTGGTGGCGCAATACAGCACAGTGACGATCCAGGGATTTCCCATCGCCGATCAAGCGGGGCGGACTTTGTTTGAGATGACCAATCTCTCGGTCGGCAGTGAGGTGCCGCCTTTGGAGGGCAAGGATGTGGACGGAGGGCCGATCAAGCTCAGCGATCACCGTGGCAAACACGTGGTGCTCATCTTCTGGGGCGGCTGGTGTCATGCCTGTCATGGCGTGTTGCCGGTGGTGAATCAATTCGTGGCCGACATGCGAGCCAAACCGGTCGTGGTGCTTGGCATTAACACGGACATTCCCGATGAAGCGCGCAAGGCCTATGAGGACTACAAGGTCAGCTTTCCCAACTGGTCCGATGGCACCACGAGTGGTCCTCTCACCACGCTCTTCAATCTGCGCAACTTTCCCACGATCTACCTCATCGGACCGGATGGAAAGATCGTGCTGAAGAACACCAGCATGGAAGTCGTGCGGGAGAC
>JAIXVB010000609.1 GCA_027483245.1 Verrucomicrobiaceae bacterium
CGCAATCGCAGGGCAAGAGATGACCAAGGAGTAAGCTCGCACGCCTGGGCTTCCGTTGCTGTCCGAGGCACGCGCCACGAAATTGTAGGTCGCAGGGACCGCCGTTGGAATGCCCCCCAAAACACCCGTGGTCGCATCCAAAGCAAGGCCAGTAGGAAGGCCATTGTTGCCACTCACTGTGCCCTGATAACGCGCACTGACTTCCAACGCGGAGAGCGCACGATTGTAGAGCACCACTTCATCAATGCCCCCTTTCCACACGCTGCTACCACCGAGGTTGCTCCCGATCAGCAGCGGATCTTGGCTGTGCGTGATGGCAGTGCTGTAGCTGAGGGAACTGACTTGCACACCGTTCACATAAAGCCGCATCAGGGCTCCATCATAGGTCGCCACCACATGACTCCAAACCCCTGCGGTCAGACTGGTGGTGACGCGTGTGCTGGAGCGATTGTTGAGCCAGAAACCAAAGGTCCCCGTGCTACCGAGATTCCCCAGTCCATAACCATCGCTACCACTGGAACCCGTGGTTTTAGTGATGATTACTCCATCGGTACCGTTGCCACTCGAGGCAGGATTCACCCATGCTTCCAGGGTGATCTGAGCAGGACGAAGACCCGCCGTGTCAGCAACGGCGAGTTGATCGTTCAGACCGTCAAAGCTGAAGGCACGCCCAATAGATCCATTCATGTAAGCCACGCCATTGAATGCCACCGCAGGATTGGCTCCAAGACCATCGGCTGGGCCGTTTTCGCCTAACCACCAAGATACTGCACCCGAAGGCAGCGCCGGGCTTGCCGTCCATGTGTATGGAGAGGTCCCGCCACTGGCAGTGAGCGCTTGTGAGTAAGCCGTGTATTGTACTCCACCTGGCAAAGTCACTGGCGAAATCGAGATGGTAGGGGACAAAAGATTCAGCGTGTAGGCCAAGGTTCCTGAGCAGCCGCTGCTGTCGGTGGCACGGACGGTGAAGTTAAACAAGCCAGGCAGAGCCCCGCCATTCGGAGTGCCACTGATGACACCTGAAGCATTCAAGGTGAGCCCGCTCGGCAGTGAGCCACCAGCGAGGCTGTAACTATAACCACCACTGCCACCGGTGGCACTGAGATTGACCGTGTAAGCGCTGTATTGAGTGGCCGCGATGAGGGCGTTCGGGCTGATGGAGATCGCAGGGCAAACACGGAAACCAAAGTCGATCGTGTTTTCCACATTGGTGGTGCCAGCCGAACCAGGCTCAGTCGCCGCCGCGAGTGTGATCAGCGGACTGAGGACAGCAGTGCCCACGCCACCCGCTTGAGTGCCATTGCTATCATTGTCCTCACCATTGTCGGCAGGATCATTCACCGCGGTGATCAACGGGAAAGCCGAAGGAGGTGTGGGAATACGCACACGATAAGTGCCTGTCTGATACCGTGTGAACGTGTAAGTGCCTGAGGCGCTCGTGGTTGTTGTGGCCAGCACGGCATTCGTGTTTCCATCCAACAGTTCAACGGTCACACCGCTGAGACCACTCTCGGTGCCACTTTGATAAACACCATCCGCATTGCTGTCAGCCCACACCAAGTTGCCAATGGTGAAGCCACTGAAAACACCAAAGTCGATGCTCAACTCCGTGTCAGGATTCGTGTCACCATCGACCGTCGATTCACTGCCGAGAGCGAGGTCAATGACCGGGCTGATCAAAGCCGTTCCGGGACCCCCAGGTTGACTGCCGTTGTTGTCGTTGTTGACGCCATTGTCCAAGGTTACAGGCGTTCCACCGGTGGCAGGCAATGCGGCAGATGGGGTCACGCGAATAACGTATTTACCCGCGCCCAGCGCGGTGAAGTTGTAGGCACCGGAGGGTGTCGTCGTTGTGGTGCTGAAAAGGACATCATCACTGTCTCCGGCGATGTTGTTTGCCGTCGTGTAGAGCTGCACCGTGACACTGCCGACGCCAAGTTCCGTGCCATCGCGCAGACCGTTGTTGTTGAGGTCGTTCCAAACGAGATTTCCCAACGTCAGTGTGTTCGAGGGGGCCACTTGGCAGAGCGACACATAGTCCATTAAGATCGGCCCGGTGCTCGAACCACCGCTGAGCACGAAACTCGCCGTATCGATCTGTGCGGCCGAGGCTGTCGGAGCCACGCGGAAACGCCAAGTGAACTGACGCCATTGCGGCTGAGCCGAACTGGCCGTGGCTTCGGTCCAGTTGTTGTAATCCGCAGCCCCGAAGGAAGCGAGAGTCCCGCCCGTGACAGGCAGTCCGCAGCACTGCTGCTCACCCGGCGCAGAGGCTGTGAGTTCACTTTGCGGCACGGTGTAGTTTTGATAAAGCCCCGGCGTGTTGCCCGTGATCACCTGGAAGATCTGGGCATTGGCCCCGAGATCCCAAATGAGCGATGCCGCAGCCGAGCTGGCATTTGCGGCCCAGACAGAGAGCTGATACTCACGCCCCGCTTGCAGCACACCGCTCCAAGCCACACCACCAGCTGCGCGCAGACTCACCGCTGAATTGGTGCCCTGCATGAGCAGGTGACGACGACCATGACGTGACTTCAAACTCTCCACCCACGAGATCCGTGCGCTACTGCCTGCCAAGACCTGAACGCGCTGAATCGGCTCCCCGAGTCCGCTCGTGCCATTCACGCCACCTACCCATTGGTAGGCATTGATGCCAGCTCCCAGGCTCGTGCCACTGCCATTGTAACCCAACACACTGGTCGTGGTTCCTGTGCTGTTCGGCAGTTGTTGAAACTCAAAACTTGGGTTGTCAAAAAGGTTGGTCGCATAGCAGAGATCCGGATTGGCAAACCCAAAATCGACCGTCGAATCGGCATCGGTGCCATCACCGTCAATGCCAGAAGCAGGCTCAGTTCCTGGAGCCAACACGATGATCGGACTAACGACCTGTGTGCCACTGCCACCTGCCTGAATGCCATTGCTATCGTTGTTCACGCCATTGTCGAGAATCACGCCATTGGCACTGACCTGCGGGTAATAAAGCGGCGGAGTTGAGATCCGCACATAATAACTTCCAGGGCTCAGGTCGGAGAAGAGATACAGACCATTCGCATCCGTGAAGGTGTCCGTAGCCGCTTTCACATCATCGCCAGCTGCATTTTCACGCTGACCATTCGAGCCCACGCTCCAGAGCTCCATGCGCAAACCTGCCAGACCACTCTCACTTGATTGACGCAGCCCATCATTGTTCATGTCCACCCAGACCTGATTGCCAATCCCCAAACTGCGGGCAGACATGCTGTAGCTGCGGGTCATTTGGCAACCACGCGCATCGGTTGCCCGAACGGTAAAGCTCGCGCTGCCTGTCGCACTCGGGATGCCACTGATGAGCCCCCCTGTGCTCAGGGAGAGACCTGCGGGCAATGCCCCAGCACTCAGACTCCAGCTGACAGGCTCATTCGCCCCGGAGGCGGTGAGTGTCTGAGTGTAAGCCGTGCCCAGGTAGGCATCGGGCACGCTGGTCGGTGTGATTGTGATGGTGGGGCAAACAGGCCCCAGCGTGTAACTGCGTGTGCCACTGCATCCCGTTGGATCCGTGGCTCGCACGATGAAGGTGCTGTTCACTTCAGCTGTCGGTGTGCCACTGATCACACCCGTCGCTGCATTGAAAGTGAGGCCAGCTGGCAGGCTGCCGCTGATCACACTCCAGGTGTAACCCTGCCATTGCGTGAGTGTTTGCATGCTGAAGCCAGGACCTGACCATTGCAGGCGAGCCACTGCACCACCACCATTTTCATAATATTCCATGCGCACCGGCACCGCCTGCCCTGCTGTGAGCGAGACCAGTGCATCGAAAGTCGCGGGTGCTTGATCACGCCAGGCATC
>JAIXVB010000691.1 GCA_027483245.1 Verrucomicrobiaceae bacterium
ATGAATCACCTCACCGGTTTGCAGGCCCTCGCGGCTCCCGCCAAACCCCCGCGCGCCAAGTCGGTCATCTACATCTTCCTCTCGGGTGGACTGGCGCAGCATGAGAGCTTTGACATGAAGCCTGATGCGCCCATGGAGGTGCGCGGTGAGTTCAAGCCCATCCGCACGCGCACCCCAGGCACCCACATCTGCGAGCACCTGCCTAAACTGGCGCGCATTTCCGAAAAGTGGTCACTCGTCCGCTCGCTCACTCATGGTAGCAGCGATCACTCCCTCGGCCATCATATCATGCTCACCGGTCGCAGCGAGGCACCGCTGGGCTTTGATCCGAACAAACCCAAGAAGTCTGATCACCCCAGCATCGCCGCTTTGGCCAATGCCCTGCTGCCCAAGCGCCAAGACAACCTGCCGCCCTCCATTGTCCTGCCGGATAAACTCGTCCACCGCACCGGGCGCACGCTCGCCGGGCAGTTCAGTGGCCAGCTCGGCTCGCAGCATGATCCGTGGTTCTTGGAGATGTCTCCCTATCACCCGAATCACTACGGCGCGTATCCACAGTATCTGTTTCATCACGAGCGCGGCCTGGAGACCGATGACAAACTGCTTTTCCAAGCCCCGCACCTTTCCCTGCCTCAAGGGCTCTCCCTGGATCGTGTCATGGACCGGGTCTCCCTGCGCAACGCCTTCGAAAGCCAGACCGATAACCTCACGGCCCTGGCCGGAGACGAAGCCTTTGATTCCACCCGTCAGGCTGCCATCTCCCTGCTGTCGAATCGTCACGTTCACGATGCCTTCAGCCTTGAAAAGGTCGATCCTAAAACCCTCGACCGTTACGGACGTCACAGCTTCGGTTGGTCCCTGCTCATGGCGCGGAATTTGGTGAAAAGCGGCGTGCGCCTCGTGCAGGTGAACCTCGGCAACAATGAAACCTGGGACACCCATCAGGCCGCTTGGGGCAACCTGAAAAACTATCTCCTGCCCCCCATGGATCAGGCCGTCAGCGCCTTGATCGAAGACCTCGATGCCAGCGGGCAGCTCGATGAAACCCTCATCGTCATGGGCGGCGAATTTGGCCGTACGCCCAAGATCAAAAGCATCTCCGCCACCGCCCTGCCTGGGCGCGATCACTGGGGCCACGCGCAGAGCATCCTCCTCGCCGGCGGTGGCATCAAAGGTGGCCGCGTCATCGGAGCCACCGACAAGATCGGCGGTTACCCCATCAGCGATGCCCAAACCCCCGAGAACTTCGCCGCCACCATTTATGAGGCCCTCGGACTGCCCCGTGAAACGATGTGGCACGACTTCACCACTCGCCCACACCCCCTTTACATGGGCGCACCGATCAGCGGGCTTGTGTGATGAGGTGCAATAGAGTCGTTAGGCCGCCCGTATTTTTCCCGATTCAAAATAACTGGCTGTCCCATGCTCTCGATCCAAGGCTCTCCCCAACACGGTTTCTGCGACGGCAGAAGTCGGCGTGACTTTTTAAAGATCGGTGGACTCGCCATGGGTGGGCTGTCGCTGCCAGATCTGCTGCGTGCCGAGTCCCAGCAGGGAGGGGGACTGAAGCACAAATCCGTCATCATGGTCTTCCTCCCCGGCGGCCCCTCGCATCAGGACATCTTCGATCTCAAACCCGACGCGCCCTCCGAAGTGCGAGGTGAATTCAAACCCATCTCCACCAACGTCGCGGGCCTGCAAATCTGCGAGCTCCTGCCGCGCATGGCCAAGATCATGGACAAATGCACCGTCATCCGGTCCATCTCCGACTGCGACACCAGTCACGATGCCTTTCAGTGCCTGACCGGTCGCAGCAGCAAACGCCAACCCCCCGGCGGCTGGCCCTCCATGGGGTCCATCGTTTCTCGACTGCAAGGAACCGTGAATCCCGCCATGCCACCCTTTGTCGGCTTATCCCCGAAAATGGGTCACATGCCCTGGGCTCGCAACGGTGAGCCGGGTTACCTCGGCGTCGCTCATGCGCCCTTTCAGCCCAATCGCGGCGGCGGCACCGATGACATGTCGCTGCATGGAGTCTCGCTGGATCGCCTGCGGGATCGCGCGGGTTTGTTAAAGAGCTTTGACCAACTCCGCCGCGACATGGATGCCACCGGCTTGATGGGCGGCATGGATGTATTCAATGAACAGGCCCTGGGCGTGCTCACCAGTCCCAAGCTGCTTCACGCACTCGATCTGAGCCGCGAGCAACCGCGCATCGCCAGCAGTTATGGTCAGGGCGAAAATCGAAATCGCGATGATGGTGGCCCGCGTCTGACCGATCATTTCCTCGCCGCACGACGCCTCGTGGAAGCCGGGGCTCGCGTCGTCACCCTGGGGTTCAGCCGCTGGGATTATCACAGTGACAATTTCAAACAACTCCGCGAAGACCTGCCCTTGCTCGACAGCGCTCTCAGTGCCCTCATCACCGACCTCCATGAACGCGGATTGGACAAAGACGTCGCCGTCGTCGTCTGGGGTGAATTTGGCCGCACGCCCACGATCAATCCCAAGGGCGGGCGTGATCACTGGCCGCGTGTTTCCGCAGCCCTACTCGCGGGTGGTGGCATGAAACATGGTCAGATCATTGGTGCCACGGACAAACTCGCCGGTGAACCCACGGACCGCCCCGTTGCCTTTGGCGAAGTCTTTGCCACGCTCTATCAGCACCTCGGCATCGATGTGAACAAAGTCACCCTCGATGACCTCAGCGGCCGCCCCCAATACCTGATCGACGGCGGCCATCAGCCCATGCCAGAGCTGATGTGAAGCGGGGTAGATCGGAAGGTGAAATTCACATCGCATCGGGCTCACAGGCTTGCAGAGCCGTAGCGCAGGCTTTCCAGCCTGTGTCTTTGAATCCTCAAAACCGGGCCTCACCGCCACTCGAGAGAACCCCAGCGTTTATTCGTAGTGGGTCCACATCCGAAGGACTTTGACGATTTTCTCTTCGTCGAGGACCTGGTAAAACAGCGTCGGATGGCGGAGAGTGTAGGTCAGACTTCTTGGCTACTCGTCGAAGCATGGGTCCAAGTTGCTTCATCTTTGGATGTCATGGCCTGTCTTGTTCCGCTTATTGAATTTCTGTGTAAGGCGGCCGGTCCTGAATGATCTCACGCGGATACTTACCCTGTTCGATAGAGCGAACAAAATGCCGACATGATTCTTGGGCTAACAGATCCATGCGTTCAGCGACCTCCTGGTCGAACCATAAGTCCATCCATTGAATTCCATTCGACGCGGAGAAACAAGCGACTGCAAAATCGCCCTTCGCATTCTTGTTGGCATACGAGACTGCACTTGAGGGAGTTCCTTTGAGGAGTTGGTAGGTGGAAGAGCTGATGCCGCCGTACTCAGTCCACGAAAAAAGCTTCGACCAGTCCACTTGTTCATGAACGATTTTTAGGGTGATGCCGCCGCGCTTCCACGCTCCTGAGTTCCAAAATGCCTCCCAGCCCCTCACCTGTTCCACCGATTGATCCAGCACAAGATAAGACCTAGCTTTACTGTGAGGTGGGATAGGAATCTCGATCTCATGGGCACGCTTCTGATGGACGCAAATTTCAATCGATGCTTCGACGAGTGGCTCGATGACGAGCGGATGTGGCGGAATTCGAGAGTGAACCTCATTGCCAATTGGGTATTCAAAATAGAGATTGAGGGAGAATGGGCGCGGCATCAGATCGGTGATTGCCAGGAACTCGCCTTGAGACTTCCAGGAGAGTTGGCTCATGTCAGAAGTGGGAGCGTTTGTAGCTGTCTGGCTAGAGCACGCAGAAACGAGTCTCGTTTGTATCCGAGTTGTTCAGTCTCCAATCGAGGTGAATGTCGTCAGGCTGGCGTCGGTTCCAGCCCAAAGTCCTCAGAAGCAATCGGTTCTCCATTGGGTATGTCCAAACAATGGTACCGAGTGCGCAACCCCTCAATCAACTTCGACACCAGCTCTGGATTTCCATGTGCAGTCAACACAACGTCGTAGTTGGCACCAAATTCTGGAGCCAAGGGATTCAGTGGAAACCAACCTCTGACAAGGCGGCGGGAGCAAACGATCTTAAAATCCTGACCTGTTAGAGAGAGATCGAGTTGTGTTGTTGTGGGACCATTCGGAACAATGCAAAAGAGGCGAGTGTTCGGATCATGGAGACGAGTGGTCTCCATGACATCAACAAGCACGTCTGGAAGTGTGGTCGTCAATCGAGTGAATCTCTGAGGGAAGGATAGAACTTCAAGTCTCCCCTCCATAAGAGGTCGCCATGCGACAATGTGGCCGGTGCGGGTGGCTTGAACTCGAATCGTCATCATAATGGGATGTGGGATGCTGTTGATTTTCCGGACGATCCAAAGTTTGCCGACTGAGAGCGGCGTAAGCAAGCTCCGAAACTGCAAAGGCGGCAAGGCAGGCCAAAATTGGACAACCGTGCGTGGTTGAACGAAGTCGCTGTGCGCCACATTTATTCGATCCATCTCTCTTTATTGAGTGTGCCTTCGTGTCAGCGACAAGAATCGCTGTCTGCGGACGTAGGTTCATCCCGTCATGAATGTTCTCCGCTCTGTTCTCTGGATTTCTGCCTGCCTGTCTCTGCCAGCGCTGGCGGCGGAAGCACCGCGCACGTTGAACTTCGCCAATGACATCGTGCCCATTTTGACCAAGGGCGGTTGCAACTCGGGGGGCTGTCATGGCAAGGCAAGTGGCCAAAATGGGTTCCGGCTTTCTTTGTTAGGCTTCGAGCCGGAGGAGGACTATGAGCACATCGTGAAGGAAGCGCGCGGACGTCGATTGTTCCCAGCAGCTCCTGAACAAAGCCTGCTGCTGACCAAGGGCACCGCGCAGCTGCCGCATGGCGGGGGCAAGAAGCTCGATCCGAAGTCGGAAGACTATCAGGATCTCGTGCGCTGGATTCGCGAGGGCATGCCGTACGGCAAAGACACCGACCCCAAGATGGCGCACATCAGTGTCGAGCCCTCCGTGCTGACCATGCCGCTGAAAGGTCGCCAACAACTCAAGGTGACCGCGCATTACACGGATGGATCGAAGCGGGATGTGACGAAACGGGCGCTCTATGAAGCCAACGAAAAAGCCATGGCCGACACGAGCGAGACCGGCCTGGTGAGCCTCTTTGATCTGCCCGGTGATGTGGCCGTGATGGTGCGTTATCAGGGCAAAGTCACCACCTTTCGCGCCACCATCCCGCTCGGTGCGCCCGTGGAAAAACTGCCGCCGGTGAGCAATTACATCGATGACCTGATCATCGCCAAACTCAAGACCCTTGGCATGCCGCCCTCCGATCTCTGCGATGACAGCACCTTTCTGCGGCGTGTCACGCTGGACATCACCGGCCGATTGCCGACGCCTGAAGAAATGAAGGATTTCTTGGCTTCGAAAGAGGCCAACAAACGCTCAGCCCGCATTGAAGCCCTCATCGAGAGCCCCGATTACGCGGAATACTTTGCCAACAAATGGAGCGCGCTTTTGCGCAATCAGAGGACCCAGCCGACCTACGCGCGCGGCAGTTACTTGTTCCATTCGTGGATCCGCGACAGTCTCGCGGATAACAAACCGTTCGATCAATTTGCGCGTGAAGTCGTCGCGGCGTCCGGAAGCTTGGATCAGCATCCACCGGTGGCCTGGTATCGTCAGGTGAAGGAGCCCAAGCAGCAGATGGAAGACGTGGCGCAACTCTTCCTCGGCACGCGCATGCAGTGTGCGCAGTGTCATCATCACCCGTTCGAAAAGTGGAGCCAACAGGACTACTACGGCTTCGCGGCCTTCTTTGCCAAAGTCAGTCGCAAGGCCAGTGGAACCAAGGATGAAGAGCTCGTTTTCAACAAACGTGGCACTGCGCAGATGACCAATATCCGCACGAAACAAGCCGTGATGCCGACCAGCCTTGGCAGTGAGCCCGCGAAGTTGCGCGCCGATCAGGATCCGCGCCTCGTCTTGGCGGAGTGGATGAGTCGCGGGGACAATCCCTTCTTTGCCCACACGCTGGTGAATCGTTACTGGAAGCACTTTTTCAATCGTGGTCTGGTGGAGCCCGAGGACGACATGCGTGAGACGAATCCGCCAGTGAATCCAGAGCTGCTGAATGCCCTCGCTGCCGACTTCATCGAGAGTGGCTACGATCTGAAGCATCTCGTGCGCACCATCGTCAACTCCTCCACCTACCAGCTTAGCGCGCAGCCCAACGAGTGGAACGCCAAGGATCGCCAGAGCTTCAGTCGGTATTATCCGAAGCGTCTGAACGCGGAGGTCCTCTACGACTCGGTGAATCGTCTGCTGGATGCGAAGAGCCAATTCGCTGGGCAGGCCAGTGGCACGCGTGCGGTGGCCTTGCCGGACAATAGCTACAATCAGAGCACCTACTTCCTCACCGTGTTTGGTCGTCCTGACTCCTCGAGCGCGTGTGAATGCGAGCGCACCCAAGAGGCCAGCCTCGCGCAGAGTTTGCATTTGCTGAATGCCTCCGACATCCAGACTCAGCTCGCCCGCAGTGAAGGGCGTGCGGATCGCCTGGCCAAAGACACGCGGGCTGAGGAAGACAAGATCACCGAGCTGTATCACATCGCCCTCAGTCGTGATCCCTCTTCGCAGGAGCTGGAGCTGGCGCAGTCACACGTGACGAAGAAGACCGCAGGCATGAAAGATCCAGAAGCCTTGGCGGCACGCAAACAGGCCTTTGAAGACATTGTCTGGGCTCTGATGAACACGAAGGAATTCCTGTTCAATCACTGAGGCGAGCGCTGGCAGCCCCTTTTGAAATTTCCGCTCATGTCCTCCTTCGCCTCTTTGCGCCTTGGTGTGCTTTTCCTCAGTCTGCTGGCAACGGCGCAGGTTCTCGCGCAGGCCACCTTTCCCACACCCTTTTTGGTTTCGCTCTCGCCTCTGGGGGGCAAACCGGGCAGCACCGTGCAGATCAGTTTCAAAGGCACCGACCTGGATGCTGCCAAGTCGGTTTTGCTCAGCAGCCTGCAAGGCGCAGGTTCACGTGAGCTGCCCATCACTCAAGTGCCTAACCAAAAGGGTGTGCTCTCCCTGGCGCTGCCAGCGGACATGGCAGCAGGCTTTTATGACCTGCATCTGGTGGGCCGTTTTGGGGTTTCAAACCCGCGCGTGTTTCAGGTGAGTCCGCTGGCGGTGATCGATTCACCCGGAACCAACACCCAAGTCAACGCCGCGACCCAAGTACCTCTCAACGTGGCGCTTCACGGTGTGTTTAAGACGGCAGAACCCCACTGGTTTGCCTTTGAGGCTCAAAAAGGTCAACGTGTATTGGGAACGTTTGTCGGCAGTGATTTGAATTCGCGGGTGTCGCTGGTCGGTGCCGTGACCGATGCCTCGGGCCGTGAAGTCGCCCGACTTCGCGAGGGCCTTTTTGACCTGAAAGTTCCTGCGGATGGCCGTTACACGCTGCGGGTGAATGATCTCATGTATGGAGTGGGAGATGACTTTGCTTATCGCCTGAGTCTGACCACGGGGGCGGTAGTTTGGGCTGCGACCAAGGACACACTTTATGGCTGGAATCTGCCGGGTGCGGTGGTGGTTCCCAAACTCCGCGTGAACTCAGGTCAGCCACTGGAACGACTGAAGACGGATGCGGCGACAGCTGCGCGTCTCGTGTCGGAAAGCCCGTTGAAAAGCTTTGCGCTCCCCTCAGAAGACGAAGCGCCTGAGTCTGTCTCGCCCGCTGCCACGTCGCTCCAGATCGGTCAGAGTTTCGGCGGCTGGTTTCTTGCGGGTGGAGAGTCGCGCTGTTTTGATCTGGCTTTCAAAAAGGGCGATCGATTTGTCATCGAGGTCGTTTCACAAGGCACGGGTTTTCCCACGGACTCGATGTTGCTTGTAGAGTCCGTCAAAAAGGACGCGGCTGGGGTTGAGACCCTCACAGCGCAGGCGGATCTCAATGACCCTGCGGCCGTGATATTGACACCGAGTGTGCGCCTCACGGCTCTGGATCCTGTGTATGGGTTCGAGGCCAAAAATGACGGGGTGTTTCGCCTTTCGCTCAGCGATCCTCTCAATGCCGCGAATGGTCGTCGTTATCCTTATTCGCTGCGCCTTCAGTCGCTCGCGACTCCCAGTGCTGAGGCAGGCATTGCTCGCTATCCGACCTTGCCCCTTGCGGCGGTCACAGGTCCTCACGAGATCGGCAGTGCCAATGTCTGGCGTCAGGGCATAGCGGCGATTGAAGTCCTGCTGCCGGGTCGCACGGCGCTGAGTGAGACCGTCGAATTGACCCTGGGCAATCCACCGCCTGGCGTCACGGTTTTGAAAGGTGTGGTCGGCAAGGGACAGTCCGTGGGCTACATCGGCCTGCAGGCAGGGCCTGAGGCCCTGGGTGGCGCGAGTGTGCTCTCAGGAATCCAACGCAGCGCGCTGCTCAACTGGGCCGTCCGAGATGGCAATCGCGAGGCCTTGTCCACACGCAGCGGCGGAGCGCCGGTGATTGGTGTGGTGGCACAGCAAGCGCCTGCGCTGATCGAAGCGGTCACTCCCGGTGTGATCGAGGTCGCGGCGGATGGTAAAATCGACATCCCCCTGAAAGTCACCCGTCACAGCCTTTTCACCGATGCCCTAAAGCTGAAAGTGATCGGCCTCATCGACCTCGCCAAAGCCCCAGAGATTACCATCGCGGCCAAGGCCCTCGAAGGCAAACTCACGCTCGATCTCAAAGCCCTGAAACTCGCTCCGGGCGACTACGGCTTCATCCTGCAAAGCCCCGCCAAGATGCCCTTCAATCGCGCGGCTGGAGAAATTGCTGTCGCGCGAGCCAGCGCCGAAAAAGCCACGACCGCACACGTGGTCGCGAAGAAAGAACTCGAAGGTGCCCAAGCGGCTCAGAAGAAGATCCAACCCGAAGACAAAGCGGCCCTGACCGCTGCTCAAGCCACCCTGAAAACCCTCACGGCCAAACTAAAAAAAAAAAAAAAAACCAAGGCCAGCAGTGACAAGGCCGTCAAAGACATCGTGGCGAAAAACCCGGCGAAGGACGTGACGTTCGTCGTCTATTCGCCGCCTTTTCACCTGCGAGTGGGGGGGACGCGGTAATCAGTGGTCAGTGATCCGAGTGCGGTGGCTGGAAAACTGAATACTGAATACTGAATACTGAAAACCGATCACCGGCGTCTGCGGGTGATGAGGAAGGGCAGGGCGAGGAGGAGGAGCAGGAGGCGGCTGGGCTCGGGGACGACGACGATGACGCCGTGATTTTGGAAGAGGCTGGTGTCCCAGATGAGGCCGGCTTGCAGGGCAGGCAGATTGAGGTCGAAACCGGTTTCGGTGCCATCGCGGAGACGGTTGCCGGTGGTGAATCCGTTGCTGGTGTAGGCGGATTCGAGGATGGACCAGTCGAGCAGATTGAAGACATCGCCAAAGACGCCGGTGTAGCTGTTGGCAAGGGCGAGGCTGATGCCGCCGGTGTTGTTCAGGCTGAGGGTGCCCGTGGTGCTGATGAGGTCATGACCGGTGCCTGCGCCGGTGAGGAAGCTGCCAAAGTCCGTGGGGATGTTGTCCACCCAGGTGGTGATGTTGCCTCCGTAACCTGCGAGGGTGCTCTGGGCGTTCCGATCGGTGGCACTGACCTGGAGCAGCGCGCGATCGGCGCGTGCGCCACCTGTGGCCGCGAGGGTGAGGTTGCCTTCGACGGTGAGGGTGCCGGTTTGATTGCCGACCGTGGCGGCAGAAGCAAGGCCAGTGATGACGCTGGAAGAGCCGGGTTTGAGCACGCCCGTGGTGTTGGTGGTGCCGACGTTGCTGCCGACGACAAAGGTGCTGCCCATGCCGCCGACGGTGCCGGTGCCGGAGATGACGGCATCGCTGGTGTAAGTGGCACCGGTGCGCTGGCTGATGTCCAGGCTGGCCCCGGAGGCGACATTGATCCAGGCGGTATCGTTCAGGCTTCCGGCGGTGTGCAGACTGACTTTACCGGCGGAAATGAGCAGGTTGCCTGTGTTGGTGTTGGTGCCCTGGAGGATGAGATCACCCGTGCCCGTCTTGGTGAAAGAGCCGCTGCCTGTGAATTCGGCGTCGGCCAGGAAAGTGGCGGTGCGTCCGGCATCGACATTGAGGCTGCGCAGGGCAGGATCGGTGGCGGAACCGCTGCCATTGAGGCTGACGGTGACGTTTTGATTGGTGAGAGAAGCGCTGCTGAGGTTGCTGAGGGTGCCGCCCTGCCAGTTGTAGGTAGCGGTGCCAGTGCCTTGGCTGAGGTCGCGGAAGCGCAGAGTGGCGGTGCCGGATTGAGTGATCGTGCCCTGGGTGTTTTGTGGGTTGGTGCCCGTGCTGGTGTAGTTGGCCTCGGCCATGCGAATGGTGTCTGCCTCGACGGTGCCAACCGCATAGGTGAGGGTGCCGCGCCCGTAGCCGTTGTTGGTGCTGGCACCAAGACGACCGAGGACGAGGAGGTTGAGTTTCAGGTCCACTTGAGTGGCTCCGGTGAGGTTGAGGCTGGAGTTGTTGGCCGTGCCCGTGCCGGTAGCGTCGTTGTCGCCAATGAAGAGATTGGCTCCGGTCGTGCCGCCTTGCTGACCGCGAAGGGTGAAGGAACCGCCCGCGCCGATGGTGACATCTGCCCGGGAGCGGATGCCGCCGATGACGAATTGATCGACATTGATCGTGGTGGTGCCAGTGCCGAGGTTGATCGTGGAGGGCGTGCCGGTATTGACCACGGAGATGGGCGCGTTGCCGAGGATGATGGAGTTGGCCGTGACGACGTTGGTGCCGTTGGAGAGGAGGAGACTGCCGGCGCTGACGAGTGTGTTCGGACTTGGAACTGCTCCCAGATGAGTGCCCAGGTGTAGGAGGCTGACGTTGATGTTCACGGAGCTGGCGTTTCTGAAATCGGCAGTGCCTGTGGTGGATCCGGTGGTGGCCTGCGTGGCAGTGCCGTCGCGGTAACCGAGGAAGATGAAGTCATCCCCGCCGCCATTGCCGATGTTCACCGCGCCGCCATTGACGGTGACGGTGGCCGTGACATTGGGGCCACTGTTGTAAACGCCACCGACGATGAGGGACTGGAGATTCAGCCCGCTCTGAATGGTGGAAGTAAGGGGGCCGCTGGTGATGCCGGCGGTTTGGATCAGGTAAAGAGCCTCGGTGGTGTTGGGCGAGATGGAGGCAAAGTTCAGGGCACCTTGATTGACGACGGTGACGCCCGTGTAGGTCGGAGCGGCATTCAGGGCCAGGGTACCTGTGCCCGTCTTGGTAAGGCCACCGTGGCCGCCATTGCCGATGCTGTTGGCGAGGGTGACGTTGTTGGTGCCGATGTCGAAGACACTGCCGACACCGAGGATGTAGCCGCCCGTATTGGGAGTGAGGTAAACGGAGGCACCAAAGAGTTCGACGGTGCGATTGCTAGCGGTGATGTCGGTGGTATTGACCCCGGCCCAGCGGAGGGTGCCGCCGCTGACACGCACGGTGCCGCTGCCGAGATTGCCCGTGGTTGCGCCAAATTCGAGGACTCCTTGATTCACCGTGGTCGCGCCCGTGTAGCTGTTGGTGCCGCCGAGGATGAGGGTGCCATTGCCGGACTTTGTCACGCTGGTTGCGCCGCCATTGTCCACGATGTTCGGCTGAAGGGTGAGGGTGGCACCCGCAGCACTGGCGTGGGAGGAAGTGACGTGGACGATGAGCTCGTCATTGCCTGCGGCGGAAGTGCCGGCCTGGAGGGTGTCGTAACCACTGATGACGGTGTCGTTGTCCGTGGCTCCAGCGCTGATGAGCAGGCCACCGCTGGTCAGCGTGAGGGTGCTGCCTGCGGTGCCTGTGAGATTCACTGCGCCGCCGCTGTTGACGATGCGCAGGGAGTTGAGGGTCTTGCTGGAAAGCCCCGTTGCCGTGGCATTCAGGCTCAAGTTGGCATCCGCCCCGGCGGTTGCGTAGTCGCTGGCATACTCTCCATTGGTGAGGGTGCGCAGGCTATTGCCAACGGTGCTATCGACGGTCAAGAAGGTGTTGCCGACACCTGCGGCGCTGTTTTCGCCCAGGGCAAAAGGGAGGATACGCAGGTTGGTAGTGCCTGCTGTGGTGCTGGTGCCGATGAGCTGAGCATTGATGGCCGTGGCTGTGGTGAAGGTGACTCGGGTGGCTTCATTGGTGGCGTCCGGGGAGCCGCCGAGATTCGGTCCACGAACGAGCAGGGTCGAGGCATTCGTGCGTGTGAAGGAAGTTGTGCCACCAAAGGCCACGGAGGTGATGGCGGTGGTGGTCGTGGCCGCGCTGTTGTCGAGGGTGATCGTGTTGGCGCTGGCCGCGATGTTCAGGCTGCTGACGGTTTCACTGCGGGTGCTGTTTTGATTGCTGGTGATCTGGTAACCACTGCCAGTGGTGCCTTCGAGGATGAGACTCGTGTTATTGTTCAGCTTATTGATGCTGGCGGTGGTCTGGTTCTGCTCAATGCGCAGTTGACCGCCACGCAGCCGCAAGGTGTTGAGGGAGGTGAATCCAGCGTTGGCATTGGTCAGATCAATCTGGCCACCGAGGACGCGCAGTTCACCCGTCATGGTGTGCTCCACATTGGTCGTGGTGGTGAAAGTGCCGCTGCCTTTTTTAATGAGGAGGGCATTGGTGCCGGTGATGCGGGCACTCAGGGTGGAGGCAGCGGTTTGGTTCAGGGTGAGAATGCCACCCGTGCCCAGGCGCACTTCACCGCGCCCGACTTCGACAAAGGTATCGTCACCGCCGCTGCCACCGCCCAGGTTTCCGACGCCTTCACTGCCGCCATTGAGGTCGAGCAGGGCACCTGTGGTCATCTGGGCACCGGCTGCCAGCGTGAGGGTGCCATAGTCACTGAGGGCATTGCCACCGCTGACACGGACGAGGCCCTGGATGGCGGTGGTGCCGTTGATGTTGCTGCTGCTGCCGGTGAGCACGAACAGACCGGGACCGGCGAGGGTGAGATGCTGGGTGGAGGTCAGCGGGGTGTTGTTGGAGCCGATGTTCGCCCCGACCGTGAAGGTGCCGCTGGAGAGATTCGTGAGGATCATCTCGCTGGTCTGGCCTCCCACGATTTGTTTGGTCATCAATTGTCCGCTGGTGATCGCGGTGGCATTGGCACCCACATCGGCACTGACGAGTAGGGCCGCACCGGTGAGGGTGAGGGCGCTGCCGGCGTTGTCCAAATTCAGCGTGTTTGCGACGGGGGCATCGAAGATCAGGCTGGCGATTTCATTCGTGGCCAAGGCACCGCTGAGGCTGCCATCG
This sequence comes from Verrucomicrobiaceae bacterium, assembly GCA_027483245.1. Classification (GTDB taxonomy): domain Bacteria; phylum Verrucomicrobiota; class Verrucomicrobiia; order Verrucomicrobiales; family Verrucomicrobiaceae; genus Prosthecobacter. Next base: position 13,196 of record JAIXVB010000691.1, read on the forward strand.
ATGATAAGATGCTGACTGGTCACCCACTGCTGTTTGTCGCTCTGCGTGGTGCCGCCGGTGAAGGCAATCACTTGATTGCCTACGTTCTTGGTGGCCCAGCGATCCCCACCAACGGTGGCCCATCCACCGAGAATGCCGACGCTGTTGTTGACGGCACCACCCGTGGCGATGACCTGGGTTTTCGAGACATCGTTGAAGGTGAAATTGACGACACCTGCGTTGACGGCGCGACTGAGGCCGCTGTTGAGTGTGAGCGTGACCATCTCCCCATTGCTGACGAGTGCGACGGTGCTGTTGGCGCGATTGATGGTCAAGGATGCGAGGGTCTCATTACTGGCGAAGAGCGGGTTGCCTTGCAGTTCGAGGGTGCCGCCGCGCAGGTTGGTCGTGGCGGAGTTGCTGAGTTTGTCATCGCCATTGTTCAGGCTGTAATCGAG
>JAIXVB010000366.1 GCA_027483245.1 Verrucomicrobiaceae bacterium
CCTCCGCTCTCCGATGTGAAAGTGAAACCCCCAGAAGCTCTGCTTTCCGACATCCTCGACCCCAATCGCATGTTTGAAGCTCGCTGGAGTGCTTATCAAATCGATACCCGAGACGGGCGAGTTCTCTCAGGGCTGATCACCAACGAAAACAGCGACAGTGTGGTCCTCACTCAAATGGGAGGTCTTCAAGAAACCCTTCAACGCAGTGCGATTCGAGAGATGAAAAGCCTGGATCGCTCTCTGATGCCGCCTGGATTGGAAGCGGCCATCAGCAAAGATCAGATGGCTGATTTGCTGGCCTTTCTGCTCAACAAATAACAAGGCTTCCAGTTCATTTGGGACAAGTCAACGAAGGTCGAAAATCAGCCTCAGCACCACTGCAAAAAATTTCACACAGAACGGCGTTTTGAACGACTTGAGAGTTCTTGTTGCCGGAAAACTCGCCACAAACTGAGAACGAACATGGAAGCCCGTTCTCTTTTGTTTTCTCTTTTGCGCTGCCTGTCTCAGCTACATCGGCGACTTAGCGAGTGCCCTTGTAATTGAAATCAGGACGCTGCGGAGTAGCCACGGCATTCTCAGCCGTTTCAGGCTTCGCTGGGCGCTGGAAGAGCTTTTTGATCATGCTGCCGATTTTAGAACTGCGATTCTCACGATCAGCCTCCTTGAGCTGAATCGTTTTTTCCTGATTCAAAAGACCACGAACTTCCCCACCAAAATCGCTGGAGCCTGGAGAATCTTCTACCGTTGGCGGCAGATCGTAGTTGCTGGTAACAATCCTTGGTTGAATAAAGATCAACAGTTCACGACGGGTGACGGAACTACTTTGTGATCCCGTCAGAGCACCAAGACCTGGAATGCGGCTAAGAAAGGGCAATCCACTTTTACTCTTATTTTTACTTTCACGGATGAGTCCACCCAACAGGACAGTCGCACGATTTTTAACCAGCACCGTTGTATTCAGGGTCTGTTGACTGAGTTCAGGATATTCATTGCCTGAAATCTCCGTTCGGGTTTCACTGGCCTCGTTGTTTTCCTGAGAAATTTGCAGAGTCAGTTCATCTTCTGAATTGATCAGGGGCAAAATCTGAAGGCTGAGCACGACAGGCTGATACTGAACGTTGGAAATGAGACCTGAACTATTATTGCCAGTGGTGCCGCCCGTGAGCAGGCCTTGAGTGGAAGTCGCCACAGGAATCGAAATACCACTGGTGATCGTCGCCGCACGATTGTTCATCGTGAAGATGGTCGGACGAGACAGCACCTTGAAGTTGTTATTGGTCTCCAAGGTTGAAACAATGATGTCCACTCCATCAGCTAAGCCACCGTATAAAGTCAACCCACTGCCCAACCCTTCTAAAGCGCTGGTGGTAATGTTGTTGGCGGTCGTTGTGAGAGGTGTTCGAGGGTCCAAAATCGGATTGTCGGAACCACGAATGATACCCCCTGCATTGCTGCTAGCATTGTTGCGGATCAGCGCCCCGCGAAGGATCGTATCAAGCGAAAAACCCGTGCCGTTGCCAAGAGTCATTTCCCCGACCACGACAGAGATGAAAATTTGCTGAGGACGCTTGTCGAGTTCGTCGATGATCTCATTGAGGACACGCAGATGTTCAGGGGGGCCCGAAGCAAAAATCGAGTTGGCGGTTGGATCTGAGATGAGCAGCGTTTTGCCGACCACCAATGACCGAGGGCCGTTGTCAGGGCGCAGGGATTGCAAGTTGGCTGAGGCACCGCTGGTGCCACCACCGAGACCGCTCGATGACCCACCGCCCAGGCCGCTGTTGCTGCCGCCAAAACCGCTGGTGCTGTTGCTGCCGAACGAATTGCTGCCAAAACCAGAACTCGTATTGGTGTTGTTACGATTGCTGTTTTGAGTGCCTGTGCTGTTGCTTTGTCCCAGGCTATTCACGCCTCCTCCACCACTGCCTTCTTCCCCTTCACTGCGGGAAATCGCATCGCTGATGATGCTCATGGCGGACTCGACTCCGAGATAATTCAGGGTGCGCGAGACGAAGTTGCGGATCTCGGAGGCACCATCCAATTCCTCAATGATGGTGCCGATGTATTGCATCGTCTCAGGCGAGGCAATGACCATCAGGCAGTTGCGGCGAGGGATGGAGATGATCTTGGGGGGAATGTCTTCGAGATTCCCCGCAACACCCGTCAAAGGTGAAGCTCCCACCGCTTGCTGGGGAACGGCTGGCTGTTGGGGTTGAGGAATGTTGGGGTTTCGCCCCCCGTTGGCATTGTCGCCTTTCTCATCCGTGCCCAAAATCTCATCCAGCGCCTTTTTGATGTCTTCCGCATCCGAACGAACCAGTTGAAATGTTTTGGAGAGGGTTTCGGCAGGTTTGTTGTCTAGACGCTCAAGAAGATTCAGAATGGCGCGGACGGTATGGCTGGCCTCGACGATGACCAAGGCCTTGGCATTGGGCACAGGATGTAGCACCCCGTAACTGTGGCGAGGGATCACCTGATCGATGGCTTTGATGGCATCTTCCCCTTTGAGATACTTCAGCAGAGCGACGTAGCTCACCACTTGATCCGTTTCAGGCAGGTCTGAAGCAGATTCAAAGAGAGGCGCTCCTTCAGTTTGGGGCTTTTTGCCTTCCGAGAGTAGTTTGACCATGCCTTCGCCCGAAGGAACAAACGAGTAACCATTCAAAAGCAGGCTCTTCTCGATGAACATGATGGCGCGCTCTTTGGTCAGTTCACCCGTGGTCTCGATAGATACCGTGGCTTGCTCAGCCGCTGCATCACGAATGATTTTCAGCCCCGTCAGGTCTTCATACAAAAGCAGCACTTCCGTGATCGGGCGGCTGGGAAATTGAACGATGACTCCTCCGTCTGGCGTGATGGCATCTTCAGCCCGGACCGCTGGACGCTGATCTGGATTTTCACCTGGAGCCGCAGCAGCAGGGCGACCTGGCACATTTGGACCTGGGCGAGTGGCTCCTGGACGATTAAACCCACCCACCCCTGGAGGCGGCTGGGTATTGGGATTGTTCCCACGCGGCGTTTGCGGTGGGATTTGAGCAAAACTAACCGCGCTGCCGAGGATCAACGACAGAATGAGTAAGCGGGCGATAAGAGTCATGAAAAAAGAAGGCTGCAGAGGCTATTGCTGAGCGGGAACGACGGGCGCTGGGATCAACTGACGGCGGCGTGAAATCGTGGGTGGGGTGGAGGGATTGGCCCC
>JAIXVB010000187.1 GCA_027483245.1 Verrucomicrobiaceae bacterium
CCTGGGGTGTTTCAGGATGATGATAGAGATGGAATTCCCAATCCCGCAGATCCCTATCCCAATCCTGGAGATGAATTTGTGTATGAGGGGCAGGTCTATGTCGCGGCACTGTTTGACAATGATCGTGACGGTGTTCCCAATGCCGTGGATGCGTATCCCAATCCGGGCGATGGCTATTGGTATCCAGGCTCGAGGTATGATGAAGGAACCAGTCAAGAATACCCGAGTCCGAAGTTGGATCGAGACCGGGATGGGATTCCCGACCATGCTGAAATGGCGGATTGGATCGATGATCCCGAAAATGGCTTGGACAGTGATGGAGATGGGATCAGCAACTACCAGGAGCGCACGCTTTACTTCACCAATGCCGAACGTGTGGACACGGATGGGGATGGCCTGACGGATAAAGAAGAGCTCTTCATTTTTGGCACCAACCCACTGAAGGTGAAGAGTGATCCAAACCAAACCAAGAGCGATTTTTATGAGGTGGTGGGAGGGGATTCGGATGCGGACGGCATTCCTGATCACATCGAAGATTATTACAAACGGAAGGGCCGCCCCATGAATATTCATGACAGTGCGGATGCCCACGGTGATTTGGATGGAGATGGCTTTTCCAACCTCCACGCCTATCTCAACGGTTGGGATTTGTTGGGCAACCTGGGCGAGTTTGACTCGGACGGAGATGGCATGACCAATGCCGCTGAAGCAGCCCACCCGACTCTTCTCAATCGCTGGGATTTTTATGATAGCATCGCCGACTCGGACAACGATGGGGTGCTGAATTTTGAAGAGATCCACCATGACTTGAATCCGAGTCAGGCGACAACTCATGGGACTGAGAATGACCTGGATTATCTCAATCGAACAAGAGGGCTGAACTGGTCACGTGCCGTGAGAGTGGGAGACGTGGATGGAGATGGGATGTCAGATGCCTGGGAACACTGGTATGCCCTGGATGTGCGCTCACCTGCGGATGCAACCGGAGATCCCGATGAAGATCATTTGGTCAATCTGCGTGAGTTCCAAACCTGGCGTGACCCACACCTGAAGGATTACAATCAGGAGGCGGATTCAAGCACCTCGAGTTCAGGACTCATTGACACGACCCTCATCCCGCCTGCTTTCATTCATCACGAAATTCCAGGACTCACCCCGGGGGTGGCCAGCACGCCGAAGTCCACCGTTGATTATCGCATCACGCGTATGGAGGACATGGCGGGTGATTCTGTGATTGTGGAGGTCAAAAAGGAAACTCCCTCCAATACGGGTGGATTCGAAGGAGGCACTCAGGTCAAAGTGCAGGTCCCGGTTTTTTGTTTTCCAGATGCGCCTGAAGATCCCAATCCAGCAGGGGGAGGTCAAACCGCTGCCACCACCTGTTCTTGTCAACATGGCACAGGCGGTCGTTTCAAGCGGCAGCCTCCTAACAGTGAGGAATACTGGATCAGGATTGAGGATGGAATGAGATTTGAAGAGTTACCTTCGGGAGCTGATCCGGCTGAATTCGAGCGACGTGTCAGTTATACCGATGGCACCGGATGGACTCTAGATGATAGAGTGCCATGCAATACGTGGGACATGGAAAGTGCGCGCTACGAAGCGGCTGGAGGTTCCGGTTCGGGAGTGGATGACCCCGCCGTGAGCTTGAATGCTGTGCTTTACATGCGCATTCGGATTCCTTCCAATTGGGCAGGCACAGGTCCGTTGACCATTAAAAAAGGCTGTCGCATCACGCGGGTCAATTCTCCCTCTGCCGCGCCCATCGAAACTTATGAGGATCTGACCATTGACGTTGGGCAGCGTGTGTCATCGGCGGTCTCCGAACATGTTTCTCAAGGGCAGCAAGTGACCTTGGAATTCATGGCACCTGAGGGTGCCCCAAGTGATCCCGCTTCCAGTCCGCTTTCCGTCAATGATGGGGCGGGCTCACGTTACCGAAAAGTGGGTCTCAATGGCATGCCTCTACCCGATGCCAAACCCCAAGTTCAGAATGAAAATGGAGAGTCCGATGAAGAAACCTACATCGATGCTTTTTCCAGTCAGTTGAGGCATTCGGTTTCAGATGTGTATGTGACGGACCCTGCGCTGCTCATTCCGTTGATGGTGAAAAGAGACATCACTTCGGATGCTTGGAATGATCGCAGTGGCTTGCGGCCTGAAGAACGTGTGGTCGAGCCTTTTGGCCCCTGCTGGACATCGAACCTTTGCAGTTACATCCTCTTTGATAATGGGAATTCCCAGCGCGCTCCCTCCGCCGAGGTGACGGATGAGATGGGGGTTCGCCAGCGGTTCTTTTTTCTTCGGAGTGCAATTTGGGCGCATGATTCCTCGGAATCCAATGACGTTAAAACTCAGTTCAATACCTTTAAGGTGGCTTCTCAGCAGTGGCTCGCCGTGAATACTCCCACGATGGGTTTCCGGGCACAGTTGAACACGGGCATCGAGCTGCACAAAAAATTTGGCACCTCCTGTTACTACGAGATGATTCATCCGCAGCTTTTGCATCAGGTGTTGAGCCCAGATCGCATCGAACATGAAGGTGAAATCCAACTGAAGACCTATGCCCGTCTCACCAGGGTGGTCGATCGCTATGGCAACGAGCTTCACTACCAGTATCCAAATGCCCAGACTCTGATTCCATCCAAGATCTTTGATCCTGCCCGCCCTGGCCATGCCGTGCACATTCAGCAGGCGGATGGACGAGTCACAAAGGTGCAGGGGCCGAATGGAGAGGTCACCGAATACCTGTATGAGCAGAAATCGGGCCCCACTGTTGTTTCGCCAAATGCTGCAACAGCTTTGGACAAAACGATGTCCATGCTCACCCAAGTGAAGAAAGGACGTTCCATCGTAGAGTATGCCTACACGAGCGATGCGGTCGAAGAGGCCTACCCAACGGAGAAGGAGGGTGTGGCCTACACGCAGTACACTCAGCATTATCACACAGAGCTGGCCAGCATCACCAATGAATTGAAGGCGGTCTATGCCTTCGAGCATGTTCACAATACCGAGGTGCAGTATTTCGATGGGCGTAAAAAGCGCCGTCAGTATGGGCTGCCCATGATTCTGAAAAGGGTCACTTCTCCCCCGTTATCTTCCACAGATCCAGCGGGCGTCTTAACCCTCACGACAGACCGAAAAATTGAATACAATAAGGGTTCTCTTCCCCCTGGTTTTCACACGACATTCAGTTGGAGTTTAGGCACGGACAAACGCGAATATCGCTATGACTTCAGCCTGCCTAAAGAGATTAGTCTCAGCGGCACGCTGCAAACCAATCCTCCGAGAGTGAATGGCAACCCTGACTGCATCAGCTACGTCTTTGCCCGAATGTCGATCAAGGCTCCCGATTTGAGTTCTGAAGTCTATGAATTTAATACCACGAAAAACATGGCCTTGTCGAAAGTGAAGGACCGAAATGGACTCGTGACGGAGTTCACCTATGACCCGCTGGGCTTCGACGATCCTATCCAAGAAATCAATGCGATGGGGCACGTCAAAGCCTTCACCTATGACAAGGAAACCTCCATCCTTTCCAGCACCACGGACACGAGAGGGGTTAAAACAGCCTATGAGATCGACCGATTGGGACGACGGCTCAAAGAAACGGTCAGTGACCCTTCCCAAAAGATTCCTGGCGGCTACAGCAAGGTTTGGACGTTCGACAACGCCTTGCCAGGATTTATCAAGTCGGAGACATGGGACAATGCTACGCCGCGGCAGAGCTCGGATGCAACGTTGTCCCAGTATCCTAAAATCTCCAAAAGCTACACGTATGACCCGCCAGGCTCCGGCCCGGGCTGGTGGCGCTCTATCACAGAAACCATCGATGGGACAGGCGCTGCTGGGGGTTCGGGTGGAGTTTCCACCAAGACCATCTCCGACTTCAGTGGCAACAAACGCTCCATCACCGATGGTCGTGGTTTGACGACTGCCTTTGCCTACGATGACCGGGGTCGATTGATCAAAGTCACCCACCCGGATGGTAGCTTCAAAACTCTGGGTTATGACGCACATGGGAATCTTGTGCTGGAGGTCGATGAGACCGATGTCTATCGCTTTCATCATTACGATGCCTGGAACCGGAGAATCCGCACCACCGTGGATCTCAATGGCAATCGAAGAGCCGATGCCCGCTACACCACAGCCACGACAGATGCTCAAGGCATGCGCCGCTACAATGGCGATCTGGTGACGGAGACGAGCTACAACTCGATGAATCTCGTGGTCAAAGAGGTGGATCCTCATCAGGTCATCACGGAGCACACGTATGATAAAATCGGGCGCCGAACGAACACCAAGATCTTTGCTCGAGCAGCGTCAACTTCGGGCGGCGCGCAACCTGCCGTTCTTTCGCAGACCAGCTACGACTACAAGCTCGCTGGGGTGAACGGCGGTTTGGAAGCAGGCAGCAGCATCTTTGATGTCAGTGGCTTTAAACCCGTGCAGGTAACGGATGCGCGGGGAGGGATCACCAAGATGACCTACGATAAGCTTTATCGCCCGGTGACCGTGCAGCGTCCCGACGGCGGGCTTGTCCACAGCACGTATGACAAGGCGGGGAATCTAACGTCCACATGTGAGCCCACGACTGCTGCGGCACCCGCTAAAAAGGATGATCCCGAAGGCAATCCCAGACTGGTGAAAACAGACAGCGCTGTCACTCATTACACGGCGACTACACCGGTCGTAAAACACCTTTCTTATGACGCTCTTGGGCAGCCCATCCGAGTTGACTTCCCAGACGGCCAATACTCGCTGACGGCTTATACATTCTTTGGCAAACCCTACCGAGTCAGAGATGAGAGCGGTCTGTTTACTCATCAGACTTATGACGCTGCCGGGCGCTCTGTGAAATCGATCCTGAGTCATCTTGAGACGGCCAATGAGAGCTCTGACCCTGTCACGCTGACGGCTTACGACGAGGTTGGGAATCCTGTCCGTGTCAGAGATCCGTTAGGCCATGTCACGGATACCCTTTATGACGCACGCAATCGAGCCGTGAAAATCGTCTCGCCTGAAGTGTCCTATCATTCGTCTCCAGGGACTGCGGCGGCGCGGACTCGATTGGTCACCACCACGGCCTACGATGCCGCCGGACGTGTGATTTCCATCACGGACCCGGAAGGGAACACCACACGCAAGTTTTATGACGCAGTCGGACGCCCCATCGCCACGGTGGATGCACTCGATCATACAACCACCACGGAATATGACGCGGCAGGTCGGGTCACGGCTGTGATCCAGGCAAACGGGCAGCGTGTGAGCAACACGTATGATGATTTAGGACGGCTCATTGCGACGGTGGATGGAGCTGGAATCACCAATACCTTTGGGTATGACGCGGCGGGGAACCGAACACGGGTCACCGATGGGCTCAACCAAAGCACCACCTTTGAGTATGATTTGCTCAACCGCCTGACCAAGCAGGTCTTCGCCAATGGAGACGACTGGATCCACGCCTACAATCTGGTCAATAAAGTCAGTGAAACGGATCCCTTGGGCCGCAAAATCTTGCATCAGTATGACATTCGCAATCGCTTGGAGAAATCCTACCTCAGCACCAATGCCAACCTCAGCCGAGACCCCGATTACAATGATCAAGGCCGCTTGATCAAAGCCACTGAACTGGGTGTCACGGTGGATAAAGTCGTCGAGTACACGTATGACAAGCTGGGCCAAGTCGCCAGCGAGAAGTCGGTGGGTGTGACCCATACCTACCTTTATGACAAGGCCGGGAATCGAACCTCAACGGCTTATGCGGATGGGCGCACTATCAGCACGACTTTTGATGCGCTCAAACGTCCTGAAGTCATCACCGATGACAACGGCACGCCCCAAGATCCCACCGACAATCGTGTGACTCGCTACGGTTATGACCGCGCAGGGCGCGCCGTACAGATGATCGCCGCCAATGGCCAAGCAACCTACAACACGTATGATGAACTGGGGCGGCTAACGGCGCGGGTGCTCTACCGCAGTGTGAATAGCATGAATCCAGCCGACCGCTTGGCCTCCATGACCTGGACGCATGATGCGGTGGGCAATGTCATCACGCAGACGGAGCATTGGTTTGCCTCGGGTAGCCA
>JAIXVB010000508.1 GCA_027483245.1 Verrucomicrobiaceae bacterium
ATTCCATGACCGGAGCCCTTTGGTTCTGGAAGGGGACGCTATCTCAAACTGGCTCAGGCCCGACCTGCCGGAGTCAGACCTGCGGGCGCTACTTGAGCCTTATGAGTGCCCCCATCTGGAGGCATACCGCGTTTCCACCAGCGCCAATAACGCCAAAAACAAGACCGAGGACGTTCTTCAGCCAATTTCTCCTCCGGTTCCCTGGGGAGACGACCCGCCGGAGGAGCCGCCAGCAAACGAAGACTTGAAACTGTTCTAAAGAACAGTATTTGATGCCGCATGTTGACGGCGCAGCAGAATCAATCCCTCCGGCTCCTTTGGCGCTGTCTGGCCAGCCAAAGGAAAACCACGCCCATTCCATTTCTCGGCTCTGTCGTGGCAGGCCGGGCCGAAGTGCCGGAATGCAGCGTTGATTCCTGCCTCACCGTCGATCCTGACACACTCGGCCTGCCGAAAAACAACCGCACCTTCGCGCTCAAAGTTCAGGGGGACTCCATGCGAAACGCCGCAATCCTTGAAGGGGATGTGGTGATCATGGAATTCAGGGAAGCCAAGCACGGAGATATTGTGGCCGCCCTCATTGACGGTGAAACCACCCTGAAACGCTTTTTCGTCAAAAACGGCGTTCCCTATTTGCGGGCTTCCAACCCCAAATACCCTGACCTCATTCCCGCCCGCGAGCTGGTCATTCAGGGTGTCATGGTCGCCCTGCTCCGGCTTCCCAAGAAGTGAACCGTTATGATGCTGCATTTTGATGCGGACGCGTTCTTTGCAGCGGTCGAGCAAGCTGCTGATCCGAAATTACGCGGCAAGCCAATAGCCGTTGGCGGTCAGAAACGCGGCGTCATTGCATCTGCCAGCTATGAAGCAAGACGGCTTGGCATCTATACCACCATGCCGACCGTCAAAGCGCGAAAGCTCTGCCCCTCGCTCATTATCCTGCCCGGCGATTTCGAGAAATATGAGCGCTTCTCCAGGCTGATGTTTTCATACGCCTATGATTTCACGCCCTTGGTGGAGGTGACCTCAATTGACGAATGCTACATGGATCTCAAAGGCTCCAAAGACACACGTGCGGTCTCAACGGCATCGACTATTCAAAAGGCCATCGCGCAATCTCTCAAACTGTCCGTTTCGGTGGGCGTTGGAGCAAACAAGCTCGTTTCGCAAATTGCCTCGAAGCTCAAAAAACCGCACTGCTTCATTGAAGTATCCCAAGGCAATGAGCAGGATTTCTTGTGGCCGCTAGAAAACAAATGGCTCCCTCTGGTCGGCCCTCACCTTGCCGCCAAGCTCAACACCGCCGGGTTGCGCTGTGTTGGTCATGTGGCGGCAACTCCCGTGGATGAATTATCACTGGTCGTTGGCACCAGCGCCCCCACCCTTCATGAGTATGCGTTGGGGCGGGACGACCGGCCCGTGGTTTGTGATGCGCCTGATGCCAAGAGCTATGGCGAACAGGAAACTTTCGGGCAGGACACCACCGATACCGTGTTCATCATCGCCCGCCTGCGCTGCATGGCAGATAGCCTGATGCGGCGGGTCCGCCAAGATGGCAAAAGCATTCGCACGGTGAGCTTGCGGGTGCGTTACAACGACATGGACGAGGTAACCCGCTCATGCAGCCTGGAGGAGCCAACCGACCTGGAACATGATGTTTATCCCCTGCTTGAAACACTGTTGAACCGCGCATGGGAACGGCGCGTCAGCATTCGGCTGGTGGGCCTTCGCTTCAGCAAGATTTATGAAGCCGGTTTCAGCGCCAGCCTCGGGCTGGAGCAATCCGACATTACCCGTGAACGCCTGCATACCCTTTCACTGGTTGTGGATACATTGCGCCACAACCAATGCAGCATCATGCGCGGTCATGATCTTTGGCTGTCAAAACACCGCCAGCAGCCCCGCGAAACCCTGCCCAAACCGAAAGTCATCACGGGCGAGGTAAAGGAAACCTCTCACCGGGTACTGCGCGAACGCGCAGAAAATGGCCCGCAGATATTTGTCCCGTCCGCTCACAGCTTAACCGCTCCCGCCTTGAACGTAAAAAGCTGTTACAGCTTCCTTGATTCAGCGCTCACCATCCCGGCAATGATTGAGGCCGCCGCTGGCTACGGCATCAAAGCCCTGGCCATCACTGACCCAAACTTACATGGGGCCGTCCCTTTTTATCAGGCCGCAAGCGCAGCAGGCATCAAGCCCATCATCGGTGCAGAGCTGCTTTGCGAGAGCACTCGCCTGCTGGCTTATGTGCAGAACAATACCGGCTACCAGCATCTTTGCCGCCTGCTTTCTTATGGAGAAGAGGGCCGCGTTACCACCGACCAGTTAAATTCTCACCGTGACGGGCTTATCATCACTCACGGCAATGCTGACGCAATCGCAGTGCCAGAGATCCGTTACCACAAGGCCGCAGATAAAATGCTCTTCAGCGTTCTGCAAAGCATGAAGACATTGACGTTGCTTCATGAGCCGCACCCACAAAAACGCCGGGGCGATTTTGCATTCCCGCTGCCTGCCGAATGGGCCAGATATTCGCCGCAGGCACTCAAGGCAGCTCATGAGCTGGCTGACTCTTGCGAATTCACTTTTGATTTCAGAACCCTCCGTTTTCCCAACTACGCACCAAAAGATGGTTCCACGCCAAACGCCATGCTCTGCAAGCTGGCGCATGAGGGATTGAAGCGCCGTTACGGCAGCAAGGCAGATGCTCATCTGCCGCAGCTCCGCGAAGAACTGGAGATCATTTCCGAAGTTGGCTATGAGGAATATTTCCTCACCGTCTGGGACCTGCTTCAAGAATGCCTAACTCATGACATTCACTGGATCACCAGAGGCAGCGCCGCTGACTCGCTTGTCTGTTACTGCCTCGGCATCAGCAATGTCTGCCCCATCAGGTTTGAGCTGTATTTCCGGCGCTTTTTGAACCGCGACCGCATGGCTCTGCAAAAGCTCCCGGACATCGACATTGATTTTGCTCATGACCGCAAAGACGATGTCGTGAACCTGCTGCTCAAACGCTACGGCTCGGAACACGCAGCCATTGTCGGCGGCTTTAATACCTTTCAGGCAAAGTCTGCTTTCGCTGACATCGCCAAAGTCCTTGGCGTGTCCGAAAATGAAATCCGCCGTCTGACACAGCACATGCCATGGACGGATGCCAAACACGCTGCCGATGCCGTAGCAATGTCGCGTGAATGCGACAACACCCCATGGCAGGAAGAGCCAATGCGGACCGCATTGCTCATGGCGGGAATGCTCGATGGGTTTCCCCGTTATCCCAAAATGCACCCCTGCGGCGTGGTCCTTTCCCGCAGCCCCATCCGTGATCTTTCCCCCACCTTCCAAAGCACCAAAGGCTGGCCCACCACTCACTTCGACATGGACAGCGTCGAAGCCGTTGGGTTGATCAAGCTCGATATTCTCGCCCAGGGCGGCCTAGCCGTGCTGCGCGACACCAGGAACATGCTGCAAAGCCAAGGCCTGACACTGAACTTGGATAATCTTGAAATCGGCGGCCTTGGTGGCACCGAGCAACCTCCCCGTAACAGTGACGCGGAGCCATGGAACGACCCGGGCATCTGGCAAATGATTGCCAGCGGCAACGGGCGAGGTGTTCACCACATCGAAAGCCCAGCTATGACCAGCTTGGCTTGCATGGCAGACGTGAGGGATATCGACAGGCTGGTTGCCATTGTCTCAGTCATCAGACCGGGAGCCGCCAACGGCCTCAAAAAGACCCAGTTCGCTCGCCGCGCTCAGGGGCTTGAGCCCGTGGATTATGTCCATGAAAGCCTGTCAAAGGTGCTTCGCTCAACCTTTGGCGTTGTGGCCTATGAGGAACACATCCTCCAGATCTGCGAAGAATTCGCCGGATTACCGGCAGGCCGCGCCGATGTTCTGCGCCGTGCCCTGGTAAAGCAGGATGAAGCCAAAATAGCCGAGGTTAAAACCGAGTTCATGGCCGCAGCAAAAAGCCGGTCACGTGATGCTTACAGCACTGCCCATGTCTGGGATCTTGTAGCGGGATTCAAGGGCTATGCATTCTGCCGCGCCCATTCCACAGCCTATGCAGTCGAAGCCTATCAGGGCGCATATGCCAAGCACTACCACCCTGCCGAATTCATGGCCTCAGTGCTGACCAACGGCAAAGGCTTCTACACACCACTTGTTTACACCCTCGAATGCAGAAGGCTTGGTATCGGCTTCCTGCCGCCCGATATAAATACCGCCTCGGACGCTTTCACAGTGGAGCCAGTGCAAACCCCGTGCGGCACACCCACACCGCCCCTGCCCAAGTCGATCCGCGTTCCTCTGCGCTATATCAAAGGCCTGAGCGAAGCCACCTTAAACCGCTGGAGGCACGAGCTTAAAACGATGCCCTTCACGACCGTTAAGGATTTCTGCGAACGTGTCCGCCCCCAAGGACAAGAAGCTCTCGATCTAATCCGCGTTGGAGCATTCGATAGCATCGGCGGAACCCGCACAGAACAGTTCTGGCGCTGCCTTCACAGTTCCCGCGATAACAACACAGGCGCAGATTGGCTGTTCAGGGACACCAAGGAAAAAGACATTCGCGCCCACTACCGCGAGGAACCCGGCAGGCAGCAGATGCTTCAGGACGAATCAGAACTTCTGGGCTTTACCGTAAGCGGGCATCCGCTTAACTGCCATTCTCAAGTAAACTGGCAATCATATTGCCCCATTTCGGACCTGCATCTTTACCCCAATGAGAAGGCCACCATCGCGGGGTTAATCATTGTCAGCCGCTCACACCTTCAGCAGGATGGAAGGCCGATGAAATTTATCTCCGTTTGCGATTACACCGGAATCGTTGAATGCGAGATTTTCGCTGACGCATACCGCGCCGGAGGTCTGGCGACCATCCGCTATCCGATCATTGAGATTTCCGGCATTGTGAAGCCTTTCGATAACAGGGCGGGGTTTACTTTTGAGGTTCAGCAATTATCGAGATGCCGCAATCTATGAATATTGCTCTGCGCTCGACTTGATGGTGGTGAAACTCGGGGTGTCTGCTAGAAGGGAAGATCTGAAGGGGCGGCTTTCATTTCCCACCCGTTCTTTTAACTTTTTTTCTGCGTCAAACGACGATAGCAAAGGCGTTCACGAATTCACCCCGATGATTGAAGCCCTCCTCCAGCTCTATGCTCCCTCAGATGTAGAGAAGGCTTTTTTGTTGTTTGGTGCAACCTGCGGCCCATGTGCCTTTGCAGCATTCTTGAGAAAAGAGGTCCTCGAAGTCCGCCATTACTTCCCGTCGTTTCCGGAGAGACAATACACCAACCTGCCGATGATGACTAAAGCACTAGCGTCTGCAGGAATGCGCTGGGAAAGGGTCACTCAATGGCCCAATCAAGGCTTGGTCCTAATTTCCGGCCCCGAAAAATATCACTCGCGTCATTGGGTCGCGACCGTGGGGGAGTTTGTTTATGAAGTGTCGCTCGACACCTGGCTTCCAAAGAGGCTTTGGGAGCGGGACTATCTTCCCGAACTGGCAAAGCGGCATCAATCCAAAGCGTGCGATTGGCACGTAGAGGCAGGCCTGGAGCTAAGTCCGTTTTCCCAGTTGGATTTGCCATTGCTATGCCGCTAGCGGCACCGCTGCTGCGGGCAACGGCAAGCGAAGTTTCCGACGCAACTTCAGTTCCCTGGAGTCGATGTTTTCCTGGAGAAGATCAGCCAAGTCCTCGTGAACGGCCATCTTCACTGATTGCTCCGCTGAATGACTGTCCACACGCCGCCGGTGGAGAGTTTTTATGAAGGAGGTGGCATCTGTCACCGTGAACGCTCCAGGGAATGCCTGGAGAAGTTTGGCGGCGTATTTGGTTCCACCCACAGCAACCAGGTGAAGTGGGCGCCCTATGGCGTCCCGCAGCTCAACCAGTCGCTCAATGTAGCGATGGGCCTTATCCTCTTTGAGCAGGCCCGTTTGAAATTCCATGGCGATAGCGTGAACATTTGGCTGTTCCCGCAGAACAGTCTTCCATTGTTCCCAGTCATGATCTGTCTCCGCGTAAACGTGGGGCATGACAGCGGCTCCCGCCGCTGAGAGGGCCTCTGAAAAGTGGTGAATCCTGGCGATGCTGACCATGGTTTGTGGCCGTGGAGCGTTTGAGAAAACGGAGAAGTTTGGTGTGGTCACTCCATCGAGTCCAAGTCGTGCCAGGCGCTTGGAAAGCTGGTCACGTTCACCCCACCACTTTTCCAGCAGGTGATCGCGAGCTACGCCAAGACCAATCACTCTTGTGGAATCATCCAGTTTGAAAATCTTGCGAAGCTCACCTGGACCATCGCCTGGTTTAGTTTCAGCCAGCAGGCTCTTGATGCTGATGGAAACGCATTCAGCGTGCAGCGGCCGTGAACGGCGCGAACCGTGGTAAATCTGCGGAGCAAACAAAGACCAGTTGGTGTCTTGAGGAGACACAAGTTTTGTAATGGGCTTGTAGGTAAGGCTCTTCACCTCGCCAACCATCATGGTGAAACGGGCCTCGTTATTGGGGCAGGCAAAAGGGCAGTTGCCGTGCTTATCGCGGCACTGACCGCAGCGAAGCATACAGGTATATTCAGCCTCTCCATCTTTGACCAGGCCCCCGCAGCGGGGACGCAAAACACATTCGTGGCAGGGTGTCATGAGAACTTAATTAGAGGAGTTGGGTTTCTGATTATGAGGGGCCTTCACCACAATGTCTGCGGTGTCGTCCAGGGGGCAGGGATCGGAGACGATTTCGGCCAGGTGAAACTCGGTCGAGTCGTCCTGTGGAAGGCATTCCAGCAAATCTGCAGCGGCTTCTGGCATGAGAGCGCCAATGCGCTTGAGCTGTTTGAGGACCTTCACTCCGCCACCCTCTTCTTTGTAGAGAAGCACTTGGTCACCGGCTTTGATGTCGCCCGAACTCACATCGACATGGCAGCGAAAGCGCATGGTGGCATCCTTGGGCACCAAGTGAGAGAATAGGTCGCCATCTATCGAGATGTGTTCTTGGCGCAGCCGTTCCCTGGTTTGCAGCGCCAACAACTTGTTCTTCTGCTGGTATTCATATCCCATATTCAACCTCCTTGAATTCGAGTGAGTAGCGCCAGAATTTGCCGTCCTTGGCCCGGCTTACCATTTGCCGTTGGTAAAGCTCTGAGAGTCTGTTGTTCCAGGCCGTGAGGCCGATTCTGTCATCTGGAAAAGCCTTCCAAAGGTCTTCTGCGACGACATTCTTTTTCAGGGTAACAAGGCAGTCCAAAGCGCGTGCAAGCTGCTGGTCCAGGTGTCCAAGCAGCCGAACGCGGATCACTTGATCTCCCTTCCAAGATAGGGCCTCCAAGCATGGAAGGCGCTCCTTTTTGAAGTAGAGGTCGATCTCTTCTCGGACTTCATCCGAAAGGTTGGCCGCAAAAATGGCGCGAAGCGGGAGCGGCCGGATTTCCCACGGGTCAAGCGGCGGCGTTTTGGGCTGGGGTTCACCTGACCGGGTTGCGATGCCACAACGAGCAAACCATGCCACAGAGGCACGAACATAACTGCCGTTGACGGCCTCAATGCCTTTGTAGTCGAGCATTATCTGAATCGCGCCCGTCTGATTGCGGATTGATTCCAATATCCCGTCCATGTCGGCCTGTGCACGACTGGCCCCGAACCGGATTGGGTTCTTGTCGCGGAGCAAAGAATGAATCATCATTAGTTAATCATTCATTCACTTTTAGATCTGAGCAAGATGTTTTTTCAGATTTTACATTCCACTGAGAGCTGGAGTCCCGGCGTTTGATGCAAGCTCGCGGTCTGCGGCTCAATACGTCCGATCTCTCCCTCAATGCTGAAAAGCCCGTCACCGCTCCGGACGCGCACTAATCCGTTGTAACTGGCTAGAGCAACAAACAGATCGTTGTATCCCTGCCCAGATCCTTGATTGACCCGGCGCGAGGCTTTGTTGCGGCAGATCAAATCCAAGGCCCTGCGACTGCTGGAAAGCTGGGCATATTCCGGGTTTGACGTGAGGGATTGAAGGGCACCGATCCCGACATCCGCAATTGTGAAGGCAACCTCTTTGGGCTTTACCTGGTAGGCCACAATGCCATTAAGCCCCCGCTCGGTTCCAAAGGCGCTGTGCTGTATGATGTTGTCGGCCATGTCAGCAAAAGCCGATGCCATCCCCTTGTGAAATCCTTCTGGGAACCCGTTACGGAGAAGTGCTGATTTGAGTCTTTGGAGGACTTGCCCCCAATCCTCACCTTCCAGGCTAGCCGTATCGCGGACCGGGAAAAACGCTTCATCGACGGCATCCCAAGGCCGCCAAGGTTTGTTTGTCCTTCCACCTTCAAACAACCTCCAAGCCTCAGAAAAAAGTCCATTAGAAAGGAACTGTTTATGAGGGCTGACTGGCTTCGACGTTCCTTCAAACAACCAGGCGGCAAGCTCCATGGCTGCACCGAGAGACAAGTCATCAACTTTGGACTCAACGGCTCGACCTTGCCTCAGAGCATTCACGAGATTGTCGATGTTCTTCAAATCGATCCGCATCGGGAACACGGTGCCCTTAAGGAAAGGATTTTGCTAGTATTTTCCTGTTCGCGTCTTCGTTTATAGAGCCGTCCTCAGCTTTAATATACTTTTTGTTATAAAAGGGAAAAGCCTTTCCCTCGCGCCTACTGCGTGGGGCGCTACCCAATCTAACGGGAGGTGTCCCGTAACGCCCTCTCCCGCCCCATGGCGCAGGCAGTCTTTCCAAGGCCGCTGCCGCTAGGAAAGCCAGCCCACGCCATTCCTTCCCCACTGAGGACACAGAAGGACGCTGACCGCTTCGCTCCGCCAAGCCTGCGCTGCGCGGTCACATCCTTCCGTGTGAATCTTCCTGCCCCTAGGGCAGGTGTAGCTGCCGCCCGCTTGTTCCTCACTCGGCGGCATTAGAAGCCTCCGGTGGTCCGGCCCGTCAAGGGCATCCAAAGGCTGTCCCTAAAGGGCACCCTCCTTTGGACCCTCCCTATGACTGCCCGGCCCTTCCTGCGGCG
>JAIXVB010000316.1 GCA_027483245.1 Verrucomicrobiaceae bacterium
TCAGCGGACTTGATCCTCGTTGTGGCGGCTAGCCGGACGATGCAAGTGAGGCGGTTGATGGAACGTCGAGGTCTCGACGAATCAATAATCGAAAAGATGTTGAGGGCTCAATGGCCCATCGAAGCCAAGGTTGAAAGAGCGGATGTGGTCATTTGGAATGATGGCGACAGGTCTGCTCTTGAGGCCGAGGTGCTGACACTGGCTAGACAGCATGGCAAGCATGAACCAACCTGACTCCCCCGAGACCTCTCCGCAGGTCCCCTCAGCCGAAGCCCCAGCGTCCGTTGCGCTGGAGACACCTGCCTCGGATAATTTTTCGACTGCGCCGGGCGCGGTCTCTGATTCTGTCGCTGAGCTGCCCACGGGCACCGCAACGGCAGTATCTCCTTCAGCCATTCTGGAGTCCGAAAGCACTCCCAATGCAGCGGTGGCGCAGCCTACCGAGATTTCTCAGCCTGAAAAACCTTTGCCGCCTCAGGCCGAACCACCCTTTCCGGTGGAGGTTTCCTTGAACGATCTTCAAGAGTCCACGCTTGCCGAGTTGCAAGCGCTCGCTGAGACAGTGGGGTATCGCACCAATCTGAGTCGGTCCAAACATCAGCTGATCTATGATTTGCTAGCCTGGATGGCAGACCACCGGACACGAGTCAAGGTGGAGGGCATTCTTGAGATTGGGACCGACAATTATGGTCTCATTCGTTACCCAAAATACAGTTTCGCGCCGTTGCCGGAGGATGTTTTTATTCCGCTCTTCTTGGTGCGGAAATTCAATCTACGGCCTGGCAATCGAATCGCTGGTTATGCGCGCGCGCCCAAGGACAAGGATAAATACTTGGCGATTGATCGAATCACGGAGGTGGATGGAACACCTGTCGATGAGTGGCAGCCACCGACCCACTTTGACAAGCTCACGGCCATGTTCCCGAATGAGCGCATCATTTTGGAAATGCCAAAACCCTGTGCGCCTTCGGCACGGATTTTGGATCTTGTGGCTCCTTTGGGCAAAGGTCAGCGTGGTCTGATCAATGCTTCTCCTCGTAGCGGCAAGACAGTGCTTCTCAAGGACATCGCCAAATCCATCGTTCACAATCACAAGGAGATCGTTTTGATCATCCTGTTGCTGGATGAGCGACCTGAAGAAGTCACCGATTTTGAAGAATCGGTCTCGGGCTGTGAAATCTACAGCTCGACGTTTGATGAAAGTCCGAAGCGCCATTCTCAGCTCGCTGAACTGGTTCGTGAGCGTGCTTGTCGTCTCGTTGAGATGGGAAAAGATGTGGTGATTCTTTTGGATTCCCTGACTCGATTGGCACGTGGTTACAACAGCCTGGGGGGTGGCAAAGGTCGCACCATGTCAGGTGGTATGGATGCGAAGGCGATGGTGAAGCCGAAGAAGTTTTTCGGTGCCGCGCGCAATGTGGAAGAAGGCGGAAGCCTCACGATCATTGCTTCCGCTCTCGTGGAAACTGAGAGCCGAATGGATGAGCTCATTTTCGAAGAATTCAAAGGCACGGGGAACATGGAAGCCACGCTGGATCGTGAGATCAGTGAGCGTCGTATTTTCCCAGCGTTGCACGTGTTGAAGTCCGGCACGCGGCGTGATGACCTGCTTTACCATCCGGATGAATTCCGTCGCGTCTCAGCCATTCGCAAGCAACTCGCCCAGATCCCTGCGGCAGAGGCGCTTGAGCTGCTGCTGCGCAATATCAATCGCACCAGCAACAATGCTGAAATCCTCCTTACGGGCCTGAAATGAGCACGGAGCTGCCCCTGACACCGCCTGTCACCGTGCCTGGTGATTATGTCTTCATCGACACGCCTGATCATCTTCATCAGTGGATCGAAGAGGCGGAAGCTCACATGACAGCCACGGGTGAAAATCGTTGCTGTTTGGATACTGAGGCAGACTCACTGCATCATTATCATGAGAAGCTCTGCCTTCTCCAGGTCGCTTGTGCGGGACGTTTTGCTCTGGTGGATCCTTTGGCGATTGCGGATGTTTCGGGGCTGCTGGCGTTGCTTGATCGTCATGAGCTTTGGTTTCATGGATCCGACTATGATCTCACAATGTTAAAGCGGACCTATGGCTGGGAGCCTCGGGTGGTGCGTGACACACAGATCGCAGCACGCTTGGTGGGGTTTCGTCAGTTTGGATTGGCAGCTTTGATTCATGCGGTCTTTGGCTTGCAGCTCTCAAAGGCATCCCAGAAAGCGGACTGGAGTCGTCGTCCGCTGCCTGAGCACATGCTCTCGTATGCAGTGGATGATGTCCGTTATCTGATCCCGCTCGCGGATTATCTGATGAAGCTGCTTCGTGAAAAAGGGCGTGAGTCTTGGTTCGAACAGAGCTGCGCCGATTTGCAAGGTGATGTGGCTGCACGCAGCATTCTGCCCAAAGAAGACCCTTGGCGTGTGCAGGGCAATGGACGTTTGCATCCCAAAGGGTTGGCCATTTTAAAAGCCATGTGGGAATGGCGTGAAGGCATCGCCCAAGAGCGTGACATCCCTTGTTATCGGGTGATGTCGAACAAGCAGATGGTGAGTTATGCCGAGATTTTTGAGATGGGAGGCGTGATGAATCCTCCGGGAGGCTGGCGCCCACGTTGGAAAAAAGAATTTCACGATCTCATCGCTGAGGTTTTCCGCGCGGGGCAGGCGAGCTGGCCGCAACGGGTCAAGAAACCCAAGGCACGTCTTACGGATGCTCAACGTGATCAAATCGACCGCCTGTGTGCCTATCGAGATTCTGTGGCGCAGGGCCTCGACATCGAGGGCAGCCTGCTTGGTTCTCGCAGCACTTTGGAAGAAGTCGTCGCAGAATCAGACAGTGCCAAACTGATGGAATGGCAACGTGAACTGCTGGCAGAAGGGCTCCAAGCCAAGAGGCTGGACGCAGAGCCCTCTGCGCCTTTGATCGAATCTTGAGCAGATCCCAATCGGTTGAGATCAAGGGTAGAGGCCACGCATTTGCTTGGCCTCCCAGACACGTTTGATGCCGAGACTCATGGCGGCGAAGCGCATGGGCACGTTCTTTTTCCGACTGAACTGCACGGTCTGGGTAAAGGCCTGCTCAAGGATGCGGAAGAGCTTGTCGAGCACTTCACCCTCACCCCAGAAGAAGCTCTGAAGATCCTGCACCCATTCGAAGTAGGAGACAATGACGCCGCCGCTGTTGCAGAGAATGTCCGGGATCACAAAGATCTCGGGACGTTGATTCAGAATCAGATCCGCCTCGGGTGTGGTGGGGCCATTGGCGCCTTCGGCCAAAATGCGACACTGAATCTTACTCGCGGTCTCACCTGTGATTTGGCGTTCCAGAGCCGCTGGGACGAGAATGTCACAGGGGATGAGCAAAAGGTCTGCATTGGTGACAGGTTCAGCACCAGGGAAGCCGACGACGGTCTTGGTCTGCGCCACATGATCATTCAGCGCGTTGAGATCCAAGCCATGAGCATTGTGAATGCCGCCGTAGGCGTCGCTGACCGCCAGGATCTTCACGCCTTGTTTGGCCAGTGAAACCGCAGCGACGGAGCCGACATTGCCATAACCCTGGATCACGGCCGTGGCGCTTTCTGCTTTCATGCCGAGGGTGTCCATGGCCCGAGAGATCAGGTAAGCGACACCTCGCCCGGTGGATTCACGGCGTCCCAGAGAGCCTCCGAGACCGACAGGTTTACCGGTTACGACGCCAGGAACGCAATGGCCGATTTGCAGGGAATACGTGTCCATCATCCAGGCCATCACCTGCTCATTTGTTCCCATGTCAGGAGCAGGCACGTCCAATTGAGGTCCGATGAAAGGGATCAGCTCTTGAGTGTAGCGGCGGGTCAGTCTTTCCAGTTCACCGATCGAAAGGGTGCGCGGATCACAGCAGACACCGCCTTTAGCACCGCCATAGGGCAGACCTGTGAGGGCACATTTCCAGCTCATCCACATGGCCAGAGCCGCCACTTCACCCAGGGTCACATCGGGGTGAAAACGAATTCCGCCCTTGGTGGGTCCGAGCGTGAGGTGGTGCTGCACGCGGTAACCCGTGAAGACCTTCGTGCTGCCATCATCCATGCGCACAGGGATGGACACGGTCAAGGAGCGGCGGGGCATCTTCAGGCGCTCTCTCAGATCCAAGGGGATCTCGAGAAAATCGGCCACCAGATCGAACTGCTGGCAGGCCATGGAGAAGACGGGGGAATCGTAGGCTGAGGTAGCAGACATGGGCTTTCAGTAAAGAACGCCTGTCAGGAATGCCAAGACGAAACTCAATGCTTTCGTCTTAAACTCGCAGACCTCAGACTCCGACCGCCGCACGCACTTGAGCCTCATCGATTCCGCGCAGTTTGAAGACTCGCAGGAGAGTGTCCTCGATCAAATTGTTCGGGCATGAGGCGCCAGCTGTAATTCCGATCACCACCGGTCCACTCTGGGAAAGTTTGGCGGAATAACTCGTCTTTTCTGCCTTCAGGTGCAGATCAAAGTGGACGATCTGTTCCAGGGAGGTCAGGCATTCCGCCGTGCGGATGAAGAAAGTGGGCAGTTGCTGCTCACCGATTTCCACGAGGTGCGTGGTGTTGGAGCTGTTGTAGCCACCGACCACCAAGAGCACGTCCAGGGGCTGTTGGAGAAGCAAGAAAAGAGAGTCCTGTCGCTCTTGGGTCGCACCACAGATGGTGTCGAAGACTTGGAAGTTTTTGCCACCCGTTTCTGCGCCATCGCGATCTAGGATGGCTTGCTGAAGGCGACGCTGAATTTCTTCCGTTTCAGATTTCAGCATCGTGGTCTGATTGGCCACTCCGATCTGCTGGAGGTGCAGATCGGGATCAAAGCCTTCCGACAGAGCACTGGCTCCTTTGAAGCGCTCCATGAATGCCGCTTTGTTGCCACCCTTGCGGATGTAATCGCAGACGAAATCCACGTCTGACAAGGTTAGGATCACCAAGTAGTGGCCATTGCCCTGATCACCAAGGGCGCGGGAAGAGGTGGCGCGGGTTTCTTCATGGCTGGCCTTGCCATGAATGATGCTCGTGAAGCCGCTCTTAGCGTATCCGCGCACGCGTTTCCAAACACTCATCACGTCCCCACAGGTGGTATCCACCACCATGCAGCCACGCTCCGAGATCAGCTTCATCAGCTTCGTTTCTGCGCCAAAGGCGGGCACGATCACCACATCCTCAGAGGTCAGTTGCGACACCGCCTGCTCCTGTTCCAGAATCGGGATGCTCACGATGCCCATCTCCGTCAGTTGGCGGTTCACCTCGGGGTTGTGAATGATTTCTCCGAGGAGAAAAACGCGCCGTTCGGCAAACACACGCCGGGCAGCATAAGCCAGATCGATCGCGCGCTCGACCCCGTAGCAAAAACCAAAATCACGCGCAAGGCGCACGGTGGTCTCGCCGATTTGCACCACGCTGCCCTGCTGCCGCACGGCCTCCACCAGCACACTGCGGTAGTGCGTCTCCACCTCCGCCTGGACTCGTTCCATCACCTCAGGGGTGCGGACATTGACTCGGCGGGCGGGGGCAGCAGCAGGGGCAGACATGGATGGAGGCAGTGAGATCAGTCAGGGATAACGAACGTGGAAAAGAAAGCGGGGCGATGGATTAGTAGGTGTAAACTTTGCCCTTCTTCGCGTCTTCAAAGACCTGGGGGCTCAGCATGTAGCTCATCGGTGGGTCA
>JAIXVB010000045.1 GCA_027483245.1 Verrucomicrobiaceae bacterium
ACGCCTAGAATGTCCCAGATCACGATCAAGTATCTGCCCGATGATCCGCTGAACCCGGTGGTCGTGGATGATGGCGATCCTTTCGTGATGAAGCGCTGGTTCTGTGTCCTCGCGCTGCTGTATGGCGTGGGGGCGACTTGGGTCGGATGGCGGTGGCGCGATCACTTTTGAGGCAAAGCGCAGTCTTGTCGGCGGAATCGCGGCCCGATAATCTGGCGGGAAATTCCAGTCGGATTTCTGGTTGGAGTGGACCCATCAACCAACCAACCACCGCACCGCCATGTCACCTCCACTCGCAGAACTCGTCGGCAACCTGATCTTGATCCTCCTCGGCGATGGCGTCGTGGCGAATGTGGTCCTGAACAAAACCAAGGGGCACAACTCCGGCTGGATCGTCATCACCGCGGGCTGGGCTTTTGCTGTGGCCATTGCCGTTTATTGCACCGTCGCCATCAGCGGCGCACATTTGAATCCCGCCGTCACGCTAGGGCTGGCGGTGATCGGCAAATTCGACTGGGCGCTTGTCCCCGCTTATCTCGCCGCCCAAGTGGTGGGTGCCTTTCTCGGGGCCGTGCTGGTTTGGCTGAGTTACCTGCCGCACTGGGGCGAAACCAAAGATGAGGGGGCGAAACTGGCCGTCTTTGCCACCGGTCCTGCCATCCGGCACACGCTGGGAAACCTTATCACCGAGATCATCGGCACGGCCCTGCTCGTGCTGGGTGTGCTGGCGATCCTCTCGCCCAAGAACCTCGTGCCGGGCTCTGGATTCGACACCGGTTTCGGGCCTGCGCTGGTGGGGCTGCTGGTCTGGGCCATCGGACTTTCCCTGGGCGGACCCACGGGTTACGCCATCAATCCGGCGCGTGATCTCGGGCCACGCCTCGCCCACATGATCCTGCCAATTGCAGGCAAAGGCAGCTCGGACTGGGGGTATGCCTGGATTCCCATCGTGGGGCCATTGGTCGGCGGTGTGATCGGTGCGCTGGTGTATCAAGCGCTCTGGCCGGTGGTTTGAGAACGGGCAATTTGCCTGAGAAGAAGATGCATAACTTGTGATGGAAAAGATGGAAATGGGGCCTCGAACATGCTCCTGATAGCGCCATTCTTCCCGGCACCGCATGATCTCCCTCTCCCGTTTTTGCTTCACAGTCGCCACTCTCGGACTCTTCCTCAGCAGTTGCGCCCCAGCTTATCGGGAAGTGCGCCGTCAGGCTCCTGGCGGCGGCTACTACATCGAGCGTGTTCCGATCAATCCCGAGGACAAGGCCAAGAAACTGAAGAAAAACAAAAACGCGAAAGCTGCGCCGATCATTGATGACGGCTCCTTTTGGAAAGGCGATGGCGTCCCCGGCACACCAAAAATCGTCATCGATCTCGGTGAGCAGCGCATCACGTATTTCAAAGGCGAGCAACTCGTCGGTGCCTCGCCCATTTCCTCCGGTCGCGAGAGTCACGCCACCACCACGGGCTCCTTCAGCATCATTCAAAAGGATCTCGATCACAAATCGTCCCTCTATGGCGACTACGTGGACGAGACCGGTCAGGTCGTGAAGCGCGACGTCGATGTGCGCAAAGACAAGCGTCCCCCAGGCACCAAGTTTGATGGAGCTAGCATGCGATATTTCATGCGCATCACCGGGGCCATCGGCATGCACGAAGGTTACCTCCCCGGTTTCCCCGCCTCCCACGGTTGCATCCGCCTGCCCACGCACATGGCCGAAACTTTTTTCAAAGCCACCCCCCACGGCACTCGAGTTCAGATCGTGGGAAAAGCTCCAATTGTCCCCTTCACCGAAACTGCCCCGGTGCCCGTCAATGCCCCACCCGCAGTGGCCAACACTCGCCGTCCACCTCCACCTGTCCCGGGTGCCGCCTTCAGCTCACAACTTGAGCTCTTGCAACCGCGCAAAGTCCGTAACGCCGCTCAGCGCCAGCCTGGCCAGACGTTGTATTTGAACAACTGAGAAAGGGAAAAGGGCTAAGAGAAAAGGAAGAAGCGCCTGCTCGGTCGAAGCAGGTGTGAACTGATCCGTGCTCATGTGAAAAGCAGGGATAGCCAACACCTTGCTGGCCCCCTGAACACCGAACACTGATTACTGATCACCGCACCTGTCCGCTGCCATCCACGAGATACTTGTAGCTGCACAGTTCCGCCAAGCCCATGGGGCCGCGCGCGTGCAGTTTGTCCGTGCTGATGCCGATCTCAGCGCCAAAGCCGAACTCGCCACCATCGTTGAAGCGGGTGCTGGCATTGTGCAGCACCACTGCGCTGTCCACTTCATGTTGGAAACGTTCCGCCGCAGCTCGGTCAGCCGTTAGGATGCTGTCGGTGTGATGACTGCCGTAGTGATTGATGTGGGTGATCGCCTCATCCAGGCCTGACACCGTTTTTGCCGACAGGATCAAGTCCAGCCACTCGGTGCTCCAGTCCTGCTCCGTCGCGGGCACAGCTGGGATTCCCAAATTCGCCAGTGCCTCCGGGTCTGCATGCACCTGCACCTGGGCTGCTGCCAGACGTTGGCCGATGAGCGGATAAAAGCTCGCCGCTAGGTCCCGGTGAACCAGGATCGTTTCCAGCGCATTGCACACGCCGGGTTTCTGCGTCTTGGCATTGACGATGATGTTCGCCGCCATCTCCAGGTCCGCGTCCGCCGCCACATAGACATGGCAGACTCCATCGTAATGCTTGATCACAGGCATCCGCGCCGTTGCCACCACCTTTTCGATCAGGCCCTTGCCTCCGCGTGGGATGATCAGGTCTAGAAACTGATCCATTTTCGCCATGTGCTCGACACTGGAGCGATCGGTGAAAGGAATGAGCTGCACGCTGTCGGCGGGCAACCCCGCGCTCTCGCCACCGGCTTGCAACGCAGCGGCCAGGGCCACATTCGAGTGAATCGCCTCGCTGCCCCCGCGCAGCAGTGTCGCATTGCCCGTTTTGAAACACAGGCTCGCGGCGTCCGTCGTCACGTTGGGGCGGCTTTCAAAAATAATGCCAATGACCCCGATGGGGACACGTTTTTTGGTGATGTGCAGACCATTGGGCCGGGTCCATTCAGTGAGCACCTCGCCGACAGGGTCGGGCAGCGTCGCCACCTCACGCACCGCATCCGCCACCGCTTTCAGGCGCTTCGGATCCAGGGTCAAGCGGTCGATCATCGCCTTCGACAGACCATTCTCCGTGGCGCGGGCCAGATCCTTCGCATTCTCAGCCAGGATGATCGTCTCACGTGCCTGGATCTCATCGGCCATGGCCATCAGGATCGCATTTTTTTGTTCGCTGCTCAATTTCACCAACTCACGCGAAGCAGCGCGGGCACGGCGGCCCATGTCGTGGATGGCAGATTGGATCTCAGAATCAGTCATGGCGGGGGAAACAGTCTTTAGCTGTGGTTACGCCCGAGTGCTAGTTTTTGAAATCCGAATCGCAGAAAGGGGGCGGGGGAAGGAATGCTGGAGATGTTTAAGAGCCTAAAACTTCAGGTTTCGAGTTTCGGATTTCAAACCCCAGATCACTTGCGATTGTCACCCAGCATCTTAATCTTCCCATGTCGCACGCCAATGACTCCGATCCCAACCAGCCTTCTTCCTGTGAAGCCGCTGCTCACCCAAGAGCAGATGAAACGGATCTTATCCTCTCGGCGCTCGATCACCTCCGAAGAGTTTCGGAGTCAACTGGAGCAACATCTGGGACGCCCTCTCTTGCCAGGCAGAAGAAAGGTCTCCGTGAATGGGCAGAACGTTTGGGTCTGCTGCTGAATCCAGATGAGATCATTCCACGCTTGGATCGTGGAGGTCAGGAGCAGCCTCTAAACTTTCACGATTTGATTTTTGTAAGCTTGATATGACGAAGCCGAGGTCCGCATCAAAGTGGTTAACCTCTTCAATTATTTTGCTTCAGCTTCGATCAATGGTTGTGGACGAGTTCTCTTCATCTTCAGCAAGCTTTCACCGGTCTCTCGAATGCTTTTACCCGAGGACAAAGCCCATCCTCACAGGTGCTGTGAGGATGGGTTGGTCGAGGTGCTACGATGGACGGATAGGGCACTTCGGGAGACCCTAACCAACAAGAAGCCCCACCCACTCATCGTCGGGCGATGAATCAATCTTTGATGAGTTGGGAATCATTGATCTCTCTATCGTCTAGCGGTTGCTTTGTATGCAAACATCGCAGCACATGCCAGCATCGCGGCACAAGCCATGGGTTTTGGATGAATGAGTGGCAAATCAAAGACAGATGGCGGAGTCATAAGAGCGAATGACACCGCGCCAATGAGGCCCGCGCTAATCAGCCAATGGCTAAGAGCACTTATCTTTGCACTGACTTCGGATTTAATCCGCCACGCATAGTGGGCTACAGAAAGCAGAAGCACCCCATAGACCAGCGCCAAACTAATCATACCAACAGAAAGAGTGTGCCGAAGCTTGAATGTAACGATGAACAAGGTCAGCCCCAATAAGGCTGCTAACACCGCGACCACTCTCACAAAAATCTTGTTTTCAAGTGCGTTCGAGTTGGATGAGTTTTTCATGGAATAGGATCGGGTTCATTTGCTAATTGATTGGCGGCTTCACCAAAAGATGCTCCGAG
>JAIXVB010000208.1 GCA_027483245.1 Verrucomicrobiaceae bacterium
CGACCAGTGAGTTGGCCTGCCGATGCCCGTTGGACACAGGGGGATTTGTTTGAGCAGCCGCTGCCAGACACGGAGGTGCTGATCGCCAATCTCTTTCTGCATCACTTCAAAGATCCCCAACTCGCTGTTCTCGGGAGTCGTTTATCTCCCAAGACGAGGCTGATCTTAGCGGCGGAGCCTGCGCGGTATCGCATTCACACGATTCTGGGGCGCCTCTTCTGTTCGATCGCTGAGTTGCATCCCATCACACGTTACGACATGCAGGTCAGCATTCGCGGTGGCTTTCGGAGTGGTGAGCTTGTGACGGCTCTGGGATTGGGACCTGAGTGGGAGTGCCAAACTCATGACACGCTCTTGGGTGCGAATCGATTTCTGGCTTATCGAACGATCCCTGATTGAAGCCGTTTGCCAGTCGGTGATTCCACGCCCATGACATGTTTTCATCTCGCATGGTTCGCATTCTTCACACCGCTGATTGGCATCTTGGCGCTCGACTCGTCGAGCGTGATCGTTTGACCGAACACGCGTCTTTTTTGGACAACTTGATCGAGCTGCTTCAGCGAGAAAAAGTGGAGGTGCTGCTGGTCAGTGGCGATGTGTTTGATGCGGCAAACCCACCGCAAGATGCCGTTGCACTGTATTATGATTTCATTCGTCGTTTGGCCGATCTCAAAACGGTGAGGGCGGTGATCACCGGCGGGAATCATGATTCGGCCTCGCATCTGAATGCTCCACGCGAGTTGCTGCGGCGTTTTCAGGTGCATGTGGTGGGTCAGGCCCTCGCCGTGGAGTCGGCAGCGCTGGACCTTGGTGAAGTGGTGATTGGGGCCGTGCCGTTTTTACGGGAGCGTGATCTCCGTCAATCGGTCGCAGGGGAGAGCATGGGAGACGTTCAGTCACAGGTGCGTGCCGCCATTCGCACGCATTACGCCGCGCAGCTTCAGGCCTGTCGTTCCCTTGCAGGACAACGTCCCGTGATTGCCATGGGTCATCTCACGGTGCTGGGTGCGACGACCTCCGAAAGCGAGCGTGATGTGCATGTGGGCAATCTGGGAGCGGTGGGCGCGGATGTGTTCGCGGGCTTTGATTACACGGCACTGGGTCATTTGCATCGACCTCAAAAGGTGGGTGGCCTGGAGAGCGTGCGCTACAGCGGATCACCCCTGGCGCTGAGCTTCTCCGAAGCTGAGGACGTGAAGTCTGTGGTTCTGCTCGAAGTGGGAATCAATGGCGTGAAAAGCCTGGAAACGCAGCCGTTGCCGGTGACTCGATCGCTGGTCAGAGCGACGATGAATCGCAGCAGTCTGGAGGCGGAATTGGCGGGCTTACCAGCAGGCGTCTGGGCAGAGATCACCGTTAAATTAGACGCTCCTGAAGCGGTGTTGGATCGTCAGGTGCGTGAATGGGCTGCGGGTCGATTTGAGGTGCTGAAAGTGCTCACCGAATTGCCAATGTGTGACCAGCCTGCTTGGCAGCAAACCGGACCCGCTTTGAATGAACTCAAACCGCGAGAGGTGTTTCGTGAGAAGCTGCGTCAATCAGGCCTGACCGATGAAGATGACCGGCTCACCTCGGCCTTCGATGAACTGCTGGCGTTGCATGAAGCGCGTATCACTGCCTGACCTTTTTACCCATGCGTCTTCTCGCTGTTCGTCTGCAAAATCTGAATTCTCTGAGCGGAGCTCAGCAGGAGGTGCGCTTTGATGTGCCGCCTCTTTCTCAAGCGGGTGTGTTTCTGATCACAGGACCCACAGGGGCAGGCAAATCGACACTCTTGGATGCGATGACCCTGGCTTTGTATGGTCGGGCAGCGCGTTACGGTCACGACAAGGCCGACGAAATGATGAGCCGTCACACGGCGGAATGTTTGGCGGAGGTGGAGTTTGAAACCCAGGGCCGCAAGCTGCGCGCGACGTGGCGACTGCGCCGAGCGCGAGGCAAAGTGGACGGCAAACTTCAGCCTGTGGAGCGGCGTTTGGCCGATGCGGTGACGGGAGAGATCTTGGCGGAAAAAGCGGGTGAAATGGATCGCTTGATCGAGGACATGACGGGCCTGGATGCGCAGCGTTTTTTGCGTTCGGTGTTGCTCGCCCAGGGGCAGTTTGCAGCTTTTCTCAAAGCGAAACCCAACGAGCGTGCGGACCTTCTCGAGAAGATCACGGGCACGGAAATCTATTCGCAGCTGTCGCAACTCGCCCACACGACGCATGCCGAAAAAGAAACGGCTGCTCAACGTCAGCGCGAGCGTTTGGGCTCACTGACGGTGTTGGAAGATACGGCTCGGGTTGAGCTCATCGAGCAGCTCAAACAGGGACGTGGCGAGATCCCTCTGAAGGAGCAAGAAAGTCAGACGGTTCTGAAACAGCGCGAGGAATGCCGTCAGCGATTGCAGCAGAAACGAGAGTTCACGCAGCTTTCAGAGCAGGTGATCAAAGGGCAGGGACAACTTCAAGTTTTGGAGCAGCAGCGTTTGGAGTCCGTAAACCTTTTAACCACGGCGCATGAGGCGCGTGAGCAGGCGCGGCATGCACGCGAGTTACGCGAACCGATCTGGGAAAAGGCCGCGCAGCTCGTGGCTCAGAGTGAGCAGTGGGAAGGGCAGTTGCTCGCGAGTCGTGAAACCTTTGCGATCTGGCGGAAGCAACAGCAAGAGGCCGAGCAACAACGGCTGCAAGCCGAGAAGGCACTGACGAGTCATCGGGAAGCCACGGCAGCTTTGGAGACTTGGCTGGAGGAGCATGTTCAAGACGCAGACCTGCCGACTGCGCTGCCTCGGCAACGGGAGGCGGTGAGTCATTGGCGCAAGGCGCATCAGGCGCTTCAGGAGGGTAGGCGATTGCATGCGGAGGCGTTGGCTTTGAAGTCCCGACTCAGTGCGGCGGAGGCAGGGATCACCCAGATCCAAGGGCAACTGCAAAGTGCAGGCGACTCGCGTGCGATCCAGGTGACGGAGGTGGAACGACTGACCAAGACATGCGATGACCAGCACCGGTTGGTCGAGCAAGCGCAGCGGGTCGCTGGCTTTGAGGAGCATCGGCATGATTTGATCAACGGTGAGCCCTGTCCTTTGTGTGGGTCCTTGGAGCATCCTTATGCGCAGGGTGAGGTCAGCTTTGAATCTCAATGGCGTGCAGCGCGCCAGTTGCTGACGAACGTGGAGAAGCAACGGCAGGCAGCAGTGCAACAACTGGCTCAATCGGAGAAGGAGATCGCGCGTTTGGAAGAGCGACTGAAAGCGGAGCAAGAAAAGCAGATCGAAATCCATCGTCTCTTGAGTGCGAGCTCGGCCCCGGACGATGCTCGTTTGGCAGAGATGGAGGCTGCTGAGAGAGCCCAACAAATCCCGAGTGCGGCCACGCCTGAAGTGGCGGAGCGTGAGCTGCTGACGCTGGAGAATCACGCGCGGGTTTATGAAGAAAAGCTCAAGGTGGCGAATGCACAGAAAATCGACACGCAGCGAATGCAGTCGAGCCTTCAACTCACTGCTCAAGACGCTGAAGCCAAGGGCAAGCGTGTGGAAGAACTGAAGGCGGAAGGTTTGGCACTTCGAGCCAAAGCCGATTCCCTGAAGCAGGAACTGCAAACCTTGTTAGGCGCGCGCAGCCTAGTCGAAGACCGGCAGTGGCATGAAGCTCAGGTTTCCGGTGCAGACAAAGCGGTGCAAAAAGCCGAGGCTCGTCTGAACGAGTTGAAGGAACACATCGCAGGGGCGAAAGCGCAGTTGGAGCAGTGGACGCAGCGCCAGACCTTGTTGCAAAAAAGCCTCGAAGGTTTGGAGTCGGTAACGGCCGAGCACCTGGAAGCGCTGGAGCGATCACTCTCTGAAATCCAGGCGCAGCTCGGTGCTCTGCAAAAAGCGACCGGTGCTTTGGAAGAACGTTTGCGCACGGATGACGAAGCACGTGTGCGTCGTGAACAAGGTGGGTTGGCTTTGCAGGAAGCGGAGGCAGAAGCGCTACGTTGGGGTCGGCTCAAGGAGCTGATTGGTTCGGCGGATGGCTCTAAGTTTGCCCGCTTTGCGCAGTCGTTGACTTTGCGTCAGTTGATTGGATTGGCGAATCACCATCTGGGTGTGCTAGCCCCGCGTTATCGTCTCATCGCGGCGGAGGGAGATGAGCTGGATTTGCGCATCGTGGATCTGTATCAAGCGGGGGTGGATCGACCGATGGAGAGTCTCTCTGGAGGCGAGAGCTTTTTGACCAGCCTTGCGCTGGCGTTGGGGCTTTCTGAGTTGGCGAGTCGGCATCACCCCATCGATTCGTTGTTCATTGATGAAGGCTTTGGCACACTCGATGGCGATACCCTGGAGGTGGCGATGTCGGCTTTGGAAAACCTGCGGGCACATGGCAAAACAATCGGGCTCATCTCGCATGTGGAGGCCATGAAAGAGCGCATCACGACCCAAGTGCGGGTGCAGCGTTTTTCGGGAGGTGTCGGCAGGCTCCAGGTGGTCGGCTGATCAGAAGACCCACTCACGGAGGCGTGTCCGGGCGGAGGCGAGTCCGTTCAGGCGTGTGGGCGTGAGGAGTTTGGTAAAACCACAGGCTTGCCAGAGCTGAGGCTCGACACTCACGACTTCAGCGGGCTCGGCATCGCTGTAAAGATGGCAGAGCAGAGCGACCAGACCTGCGACCATGGGTGAGTCGGCGGCGCAGCGGAAATGCGTGCGGCCCTCCCTCAGTTCGCCGTGGACCCAGACACGGGAGATGCAGCCGGGCACCAGCAGCTCATCATGACGCAGAGCTTCGGGCAGAAGGGTGCCGGGGATGTAGCTGCTCAGGGCCGCGAGGCGTTCGTGAGCATCTTCGATCAAATTGAGGTCGGCGATGAGCTCGTCCTGTTTGGCGGCGAGGGTCATGCGAGAGCGGTTATTTGATTTTGGAGAGGCGATCCTTGGCCCAAGTGAGGCCCTGCTGGATGAGTTCGTCACCCGGGGTCATGCCCGCGAGTTTTTCCCAGCATTGCGTGGACTTGGTGAAGGCTGCTTTGGCTTCGGCTTTCTTCGAGAGAGACTGACTCGTGTGACCGAGCACCCCATACATCTGAGCGAGTTGGATTTCCCACTGCGTGCGCTCGGGGGTCATGCGGGCCTGGGGATCTTTGGCCAAAAGAACCTCCATGGCTTCGACCGCCTGGGTGACGATGGGGAGCGCGGCGCTGGGTTTGCCGAGATCGGACATGAGCTCGGCATATTCGCCGCGGAGACGAGCCAGCAGCACGCCGTAGCGCATGTTGTCGGGTTCATCGGAGATGATCTCATTGAGCAGTTCGATGGCGTCCTGCTTTTTCTTCACGGCCTCGGCGTTGTTGCCGGTGTCGCGTTCGAGCAGGGAAATGGCTCCGTAATTGCGAGCGAGGAGATACTTCACTTCCGCCCATTCTGGCAGGAGGCGATTGAGCTCGAGCAGGATGGGGATGGACTGCGTGTGCGCCTCGCGGGCTTCTTTGGCGCCGATGCTTTTGCCGATGAGTTCAGCCAGCTCGGTGTAGGCCTCCGCCAGCAGCAGGGCCTGCTCTTGATTGCGCGGGGAAGAGCCCATGACGAGCTGGCCCATTTCTGTCACGGCATCGATCAGCGTGGTCAGCGCATCTTGGACTCGGCCAGCGTCGCGCTGAGCCAGCCCCTTGGCGAATTTGGAGCGGGCGAGCAGGAACTTTTCATCGCTGATGAGTTCGGCACCGATGAGTTTTTCATCCAGCACTTCCGGCACGCGAGCGAGGGATTTTTCAGCTTCTGCGAGGTCGCCGTTTTGCAGCGTGCGGCGTCCATACTCCATCCAGGCGCGGGCGCTTTCGTTGCGAGCGAGGCGATTCTTCGGATCGGCGGCGAGGCCATCCGTGAGGCTTGAGGTGGCGTCTTTCAGCAGAGCCAGGGAGGCATCTCGCTCACCTCGGCGGGCACGCAGATCCGAGAGCAGCAGGTTGTAGCGGCCGAACCATTGTTGATACAAAGCTTTCTGCGGGGAGTTGGCATCGTCTCTGAGCAGGAGGGCGGCTTGATCGCGGGCTTTTTCCAAGAAGCTGGTGGCCTGGGCATAGTCGCGCAGGCGGAGATGGATTTGGCCAATGTTGCCATAGGCACGCAGGCGTTCGACGCCGAGACTGGGGTTGTTTTCCAGGGCGGGTAGTCCTGCCATACAAAAGCCGAGTGCCTCTTTGAGCTGACCTTTGGAGAACTCGATGTCCAGTTCGTTGCTGGTCGGTGTTTGCAGCAGCTGCGTGAGGAACTGATCCACCGCCGTCTGCGAGTGTTTCAGGTTGGCATCGGCGGTTCTCTTTTCCTGAATCGCGGTGTCGCGTTGGTTGGTGAGGACGCCGATTTGATCATCCCGCACTTTCTTTTCCCGCTCCAAGACGACGTCCTTTTGACCGATGATGACCTCGGCGTTCTGGGCGCGGCGCAAGGTGGTGACGGCGTAGATGCCGCAGAGGATCAGACTGACAAAGAGCCCCAGGCCGACGGCTTGGAGCGTGCGCACTTTGAGCGCTTGTTTCTTCCGTTCCAGCCCCGTTTGCTCGCGCGATTCTTCGAGGAGGTAATCGGACTCCAGCACCTCAAACTCACGCACGATCTCGCGCATGTCCGTCCAGCGGGCGGAGGGATTCAGATCCAGGGCACGCTCGATGATGTTGCGGCGGCGCTCGTCCCACTTGGACTGCGGGGCCGAGGGCCAGGCGATCTTGGGTTGAGCGCGCACGGCCTGCAGCAGGGCCGCACTGTCGATGCCGTAGGCCAGGCCAGAGGCGGCTTTCTTTTGCACCAAAGCGACCTGCTCAGCCCAGATGCGTGCGCCGCGCGGCAATTGACCGGTGAGCAGGCGATAGGCGAGCACGCCAAAGCTGTACACATCCCAACTCGGCCCGTAACCAGCGAAGACACCTTCGGGATTCTCGGCCTGATCGGGGCAGAGATGGACGAAGTGATCCGTGAGCTCCAGGTGATGGATGCCGCCGACCCAGCCTTGGGCGAGGTCGGTGAGGCGGATGCTGCCCTCGGCGTCGTCTTCCAGCAGCACATTGCAGGGCCGCAGGTTGCCATGGGGGATGCCATGTTTGTGCAGCCAAGCGAGAGCGTCCGAGAGCTGATAAATGTAACCCCAGGCCTGATCCGGGGAGATGCCGTTGCACACCGACTCCAGCGTGGGCGTCTGCCATTGGCGGCGTCCTTGGCTGTCCTTGGTCATGGAGCCTACCAGCGGCATGGCCGCGTAATACGGGCTACGGTCAAAGCTGAAGTCCTCCACCGGCAAGATGCCACGGTGATGGGGCATTTCCTGGAGCGCACGCAGGGCCGTCGAGAGCGCCTTGCGATTGATCGCCATGGAGGAGAAAACCTTCACGGCGCAGGCCTTGCCCCCGGCACTCGCACGATACACGGCACCGCAACGGCCACTGCCGATCAGGTCCAACAATTCATGTCCAGCGATCTCTGGCAGACTCATGCGTGGCGCACAGGGTTGGTCATGGTGGTGGTGGTGAGGGATTCTGGGCTTCTTAAAACCCAAACAGCAAGTGAATGGTGCAACGCCCCGCTGTCTGGGTCAAGCTAGCGCTTTGATATGAACGTCAGGTAAAGCGTTCATCCATCGCGACTTGGACATTCTGAGAAGATCCTTTTCAAAGCGTGCGTTTCGTTCTGCCTGAACATGTCCCTACGCCTCGCTCTTTTTGCCCTTTCCTCCCTCGTTTGTCTCTCTGCCGGGGCTCAAAAACCCACGCTGCCGCCACCCCGAGTGCTGAAGGTGGTCACGGATCGACCCGAGGCCATGTATCAGGTCGGTGATCCCGTTACTTTCACCATTACCTCTACGGATCCGGCGATCACCACGGTGTCCTGCGTGTTGTCGGAGGATGGCTGGGCACCGCAGCCTGCGCAGTCGGTGACGCTGACGGCGGGGAAGGGCACGATCACGGGCTCCTTGAAGCAGCCGGGTTTTCTTTTGCTGCATGTCTCGGCAGGGAAAAGCAGCGCCATGGCCGGTGCGGGATTTGAACCGTTGAAGATCACCCCGAGCTTGCCCGTCCCAGAAGACTTCGACGCCTTTTGGGCGGCTCAAAAGGCAGCGCTGGCTCAGGTGCCACTGAAATCCAAGCTGACGCCCGTGACCACTCCTGCCAAAGGCGTGGATGCTTTTGATGTGCAGGTCGATTGCCTGGGCGCGTCCGTCAGCGGTTACTTTGGCCGACCTCAGAACGCCAAACCGAAGTCCCTGCCTGCGATTCTTTTTGTCCATGGAGCGGGAGTCAACAGCAGCAGCCTGAACTCCACCTACTGGGCAGCACGTGAGGGCGGCATGCTCTCGCTCGACATCAACGCGCATGGCATCGCCAATGGGCAACCCCCCGAGTTTTACAAGGCGCTCAATGCCGGGGCACTGCAGAACTATCGCTTCGAGGGCCGCGATGACCGCGAGAAGAACTACTTCAAGGGCATGTTCCTGCGCCTCGTCCGTGCTCTGGATTTCCTCACCGCCCAGCCTGAGTGGGATGGCAAGACGCTCATTGTTCATGGCAGCAGCCA
>JAIXVB010000347.1 GCA_027483245.1 Verrucomicrobiaceae bacterium
CTTCGGGATGTGCTGGCTCTGGGCATGCCCACCGCCACGGAATTGCTCGACCCCATCACGCCGCAATACATCGCTGATCTCATCTGCTGGAGCGCGGTGGGTGCCCGGACCACGGAGTCGCAAACACATCGCCAGATGGCTTCGGGTTTATCGATGCCCCTGGGCTTTAAAAACGGCACCTTTGGCCACATCAGCCCGGCCGTGAATGCGATCAAAGCCGCCATGCAGCCGCAGACCTTTTTGGGTGTCAGTGAAGATGGCACCGCCTCGGCCGTGACGACGAGTGGCAATCCCGATTGTCACATCATCCTGCGCGGTGGTGATGACGGCCCGAATTATGGAGCCGATGACGTGGCTGAAACGCGGGCGGCTTTGGAGGCGGCCAAATTGAAGCCCGCCATCATGATCGACGCCAGCCATGGCAACTGTGCCAAGGATCACCAGAAGATGCCCCAGGTCTTCCGCGAGATCGTCCGCCAGCGTGCGGCGGGTGAGACTTCCATCATCGGGGCCATGCTCGAGAGCAATCTCGTGGCTGGCAGCCAGAAATTTCCACGTCCCCTCCCTGAGCTGACCCGTGGACAATCCATCACCGATGCCTGCATCGACTGGGACACGACGGAAAGTCTGCTGCGTGAAGCGCACGCGCTGCTAGGCCGATGAGGCGCAAAGGGGCTTGTCAGAGAGGTTGGCTGTCTTTATGCTACCGGAATCACTGCTGATCTCGTATGAAAATCAGCGCCGTTCTTTGATATGCCTTTCGTCGGGCTTCATCTCCCGATACTCTTTCCTGCAGTGTTCGTCATCGAGCTGTCAGTGGCCCGGCCCGTTTTTATGACACCGGGAGCCGCGTGACCTGGGATGTCTTGTCATGCCTTCACTGGAAGACAGCGCCCTTGTTCATGGGTTCCCACTTCGTCTCCCTTGGGATACGAGGCCCTCAGATTCGGACGGCACAACGTGGGAGCCCAAAAGCGCCTCGGCTTCTGTCCGGGGCGCTTTTCTTTTGGGGGAGGCTGAGTTTTTGATTGTGTGAGCCAGACGCGTGCGTTTTCATACCGACGCATGCACACCTTGGCAAAATGGCTTTTGGTAGCAGCCTTGATGGTTTCCATCGGGCTGCACTGGGCTGTTTTACAGTCAGCCGCTTGGGTTGGCATGGCGGTTAGCTACTCGATGGAAAAAGGCATGGTGACCGGTATCACTGAGACCTTTGATGGGGAGCATCCCTGTCCGCTTTGCAAGATGGTGGACGCCGGTTTGACGTCCGAACAATCCACGGGCTCGCCGGAACAAGCGCCGTTGAAGATCGATCAGGATCTCAAATTCACGCTGGCATTGGTGGCGGTGCCTCACTTTGTTTTTCAGGGTTATCCGCGTGCCGAATGGCCGCAGGAATCACAGACCGCACGTCTGCTGTCACACCGGCCCAACGCACCGCCTCCGCGGCAGTTGGCCTGATGCCCCCGCGTCTTTTGCGTCACCTCGAGGCCGCTCCTGGGTGATTGCGCCCTCACGATACAATCGTTGAGCGACAAGACGCCGCCGTGGCCTCTTCTTTGGCACGCTCAAGGCGTGCTTCCAGGCCAAGCTGCGAACCGAAAAGGTTCGCCATCCTTCCTGCCCCTTTCCTGGAGAACAGAGCGTGGCCTCAGCTAGTGCCACGAAATAGTATCCGGGCGCTCCCGTTCAGCCGGTTTCTGAGCGGGGGCGACAATTTTCCCGCCCGCCTTTGTCTCCCTGGTCAGGGGACAAAGCTCAACGGGAACGCCCAGGCGAGCTTCTTGCTCCACTGAGCTTGACCCAGCGGACCATCCCCCGTTGCACATCCTCCAAGACACCTCATCCACGATGAAAAAGCACACCACCCTGGCCCTCGTGGCCGCCCTCAGCCTGGTCTCTGCCGCCACCGCCGCAGACATCAGCACCGTCATGAAAGAAGCCATGAAAGGCAACGCCAGCCTGCACTCCAAGGTCGCCACCGGAAAGGGCACGCCTGAAGACGCCAAGAAGCTGCTTGAATACTTCAAGTCGCTGCCTGCCGAGTCTCCGCCTGAAGGAGATGCGGCCAGCTGGAAAGAAAAAACCGGGGCGCTTCTCGAAGCTGCTCAGGGTGTCGTGGATGGCAAACCAGGTGCCACCAAGACGCTGCAAGAAGCAGGCAACTGCAAAGCCTGTCACAGCGTTCACAAAGGCAAATAATCCCTCGGGCGACTGGCGGAGGCAAACGCTGCCTCCGCCAGTTCCCAACAAACTCCTTCATGTTTCACCTCTGTTCCCGCTTGGCCCGCTATGGCATCCTGGCGGCTCTGATGATCTCCATCGGAGTCCCGTGGGCTGCCTTGCAGTCGGTGGCTTGGGTGGGCATGGCGGTGAGCTACAGCCTGGAAACAGGTTCGCTCAGCCAGGGTCTGAGCGATACCTTCGATGGAGAGCATCCCTGCCCCCTCTGCAAAGCGGTGGCCCAAGGAACGAACCAAGACCCAGAGAAAAAGACCCCGCAGGACTCACGGGGCACCTCCGGTAAGAAGAAAGTCGAACTGCTGCTGACCGTGATGCTGAGATTTGACGTGCGACGCCCGTCTGCCTTGCCTCACGAAGAAAGAGTCATCGCGAAACTGATCTCGCGCAGCGCGGAGCCTGATGTGCCTCCGCCACGAGTGGCCTGAGCCGATCCGAGCACGATCTCGGATTCTCCTCCCATCCCTTTGCAGCGCTGAGCCGCGCCGTCCCTGTGACGAGTTCGCCTGCGCGTGTCGCCGTCTCTTCTCGAGAGGATGGCCGACACTTCGACCGACCTTTTGTCACGCTTCAGATCTGATTTTACCCATGTCGCACCTTTCCTTTTTGGCCAACGCCAACGCACA
>JAIXVB010000369.1 GCA_027483245.1 Verrucomicrobiaceae bacterium
ATCCTTCTCTTCCTCCTACTCTGACTCCTCCTCCCAGAAAAGCGTCACAATGCTCTCTGAGGTGCCTCGTCCTCGTCCTCCTACTCGCACTCGTCCTCGATTCTCCAGCCGCGAGTGCTCTCACGTCCACCGTGAGTGAAGGTATCCCATCCCTCATCATCCACAGATTTCGCCGAGTCGGCAGATTCGGGGAAGAACTGGAAAGGGTGCTGAAGCCAGCAATCCTTCTCTTCCTCCTACTCTTACTCCTCCCAGAAAAGGATCAAACCGCTCTCTGAGGTGCCTCGTCCTCGTCCTCGTCCTCCTACTCGAACTCGTCCTCGATTCTCCAGCCGCGAGAGCTCTCACGTCCACCGTGAGTGAAGGCATCCCATCCCTCATCATCCACAGATTTCGCCGAGTCCGCAGATTCGGGGAAGAACTGGAAAAGGCGCTGAAGCCAGAAATCCTTCTCTTCCTCCTACTCTTACTCCTCCTCCCGGAAAAGGATCAAACCGCTCTCTGAGGTGCCTCGTCCTCGTCCCGCCCGCGCAGACAGCTCTCAAAGAGGATGAAGCCCCCCAAGGAGAGGGACTTGCCAAGTCCCTGGCTATCCGATCCGGCACTTGGAAGTGCCGATCCTTGATTCCTTGCGCGCCTCGAACTCGCCCAAAGTGTGGCGAAACGGCCGTCGTTTGGGCAGCCTCAGCAACTGATCCTCATCAAACGACCGTCGTTTGGGCAGCCTCGGTGACCAATCCTCATCAAACGACCGTCGTTTGGGCAGCCTCAGCGACTGATCCTCATCAAACGACCGTCGTTTGGGCAGCCTCGGCGACCAATCCTCATCAAACGGCCGTCATTTGGGCAGCCTCAGCGACCAATCCTCATCAAACGGCCGTCATTTGGGCACCATTACCAAATCATCCTCATCAAACGGCCGTCATTTGGGCACCATTACCAAGTCATCCTCATCAAACGGCCGTCGTTTGGGCACCATTACCAAATCATCCCCATCAAACGGCCGCCGTTTGGGCACCATTACCAAGTCATCCTCATCAAATGGCCGTCGTTTGGGCACCATTACCAAATCATCCTCATCGAACGGCCGTCATTTGGGCACCATTACCAAGTCATCCTCATCAAATGGCCGTCGTTTGGGCACCATTACCAAATCATCCCCATCAAACGGCCGCCGTTTGGTGAGGCTTTGCGCTGCGCCGCACCGTGTTTTGCGAACAAAATCCTCGGTTTTAAAGCGGCTGACAAAACCTCACGATCTGTTTACCCTCTGAACTGTTCTCCCAAGAAAGAGCATCATGTCCAAATATCTGATTTCGTTTCCCAGCGCGGCGATGGTCGTGCCCGACGAGGAGTTTGAGGCTGTCGGCCGTGCCGCTCACGCCGTGATCGAAGAGGCGAAAGTCGCAGGCGTGTATGTGTTCGGCGGCGGCATCGACGAATCCGTCCCGCCTGCGCTCGTCTCGGCCGATGGCACAGTCACCGAGGGCGGCTACTCCTGGGCGCCGCCGCTCAACGGCGGTTTCACAGTGCTCGAACTCCCCTCGCGCGAGGATGCCGTCTCGTGGGCCACACGCCTCGCGAAGGCCTGCCGTTGCCAGCAAGAGCTACGCGTCTTCGGGTTTGACCCCGCTTCTTGAGGGTGATGGCCGTGAAATCTCCAGTTCTCGCGATAGTGCCGAACAAGGCGCTGGGGACGTGAGAGCTCTCTGCGCGGGAGATTCGAGGACGAGTTCGAGTAGGAGGACGAGGACGATCCAAGGCCTGAGAGCGCTTTGACCCTTTTCCGGGAGGAAGAGGAGGAGTAGGAGGAAGAGAAGGATGATCGGGCGCTCTCTCGGACCTCTGACCCTTTTCTCTTTTCCCTTATCCCTCTGCCCGCCCCCCACGCACTCACTTGAACTGAAGCGAGTGCAGCTTCTGATAGAGGTCGCTGCTGGTGAGGAGTTGGCTGTGGGTGCCGGTGTCGGTGACGAGGCCGTCGCGCATGACGATGATTTGGTCGGCCTCGAGGATGGTGGAGAGGCGGTGGGCGATGGCGATGACGGTTTTCCCTGCGGAGAGTTCGTGGATGGCTTGCTGGATGAGCTGCTCGGTCTCGGTGTCGAGGGCGGAGGTGGCTTCGTCGAGGAGGAGGACGGGGGCGTTTCTCAGCACGGCGCGGGCGATGGAGAGACGCTGGCGCTGACCGCCGGAGAGGGTGCAGCCGCGGTCGCCGATGATGGCCTCATACCCCCCCTGGAGTTGGAGGATGAAGTCGTGGGCGTGGGCTTTTTTGGCGGCGGCGATGACTTCTTCGTCGGTGGCATTGAGGCGACCGTAGCGGATGTTTTCCAGGATGGTGTCGTGGAAGAGGAATGTGTCTTGGGAGACGATGCCGATGTTTTCCCGAACGCTGTCCTGGGTGACGCTGCGCAGATCGGTCTCATCCATGAGGACGCGACCGGTGTCGGGGTCGTAGAAGCGCATGAGCAGGGAGAAGAGGGTGCTTTTGCCAGCGCCGCTGGGGCCAACGAGGGCGTAGAACTTGCCGGGGGCGAGGTCGAGGTGGATGCCGGTGACGGCGGGTTTGTCGAGCTTTTCGCCATCGGCCCGACGGTAGGTGAAGGAGACATTGTCAAAGACGATGCGACCCTGGATGCGGGGCAGGGCGGGGGCACCAGGCTGGTCCTGGATGTCAGGTTTGCGGTCGAGCACGGTGACGACGTTGTTGACGGCGTAGGCGGTCTTTTGGAGGAGGAGATTGACTTTGCTGAGCTCCTTGGCGTGCGGGTAGATCTGGGTGAGGGCCATGACCAGCACGAGCAGCTCACCGGCGCTGCGGTTTTCGGCCCAGAAGTAAACGAGGCCTGCGGCGATGCCGATGGAGGCGACGGATTCGACGATGGGGCCGACGAGTTCCATGGCGCGTGTCCAGCGGATGGCGTTGCGTGACATGGAGGCATTGGCCCGGTCAAAGCGCTGCACTTCATAGTCCTCACGGGCGTAGGCTTTGACGAGCTGGATGCCGGTGAAGGACTCCTGCATGGCGGTCATCATGGCGCCGACTTCCTGCTCCTCGCGGGTGCCGGACTTTTTCACGCGGCGGCCCAGGGCGATGACAGGGGCGACGCAGAGGGGGAAGACGACGAGGGACATGACGGTGAAGAACCAGTCCATGAAGAAGAGGGGCACGAGGATGCCGATGATGGAGACGGGCCGCAGGGTGAGCAGCTGGATGATCTGGACGGCATTGGTCTGGGCGACACGAGACTGGTTGAAGACGGTCTGCATGAGTTCTCCGGCCTTGGAACTGCTGAAGAAGGCGGGGGACTGGCGGAGGATGCTGCGGAAGACGTCGTTGCGCAGGTCGTAGAGCATGCGGTTCCCCACCCAGGCGAGGCAGTATTTGTTCAGATACTCCAGCAGGCCGCGGATGAAGAGCATGATGGGGATGAGGGAGCAGACGGCGATGACGGCCCAGAGTCCGAAGGTGGGCTCAGGTCCGAGGTGGAAGAAGTCCGCGACGGTGAAGGTGCCGAAACCGCCGAGATCGAGCGGTGTGGTCAGGGGATTGCTCTGGGCGGCGGCACCTGCGAGGGCGCTGCTGCCTTCATCGGGGGCATCTTTCAGCACGAGGTGGAAGATGATGCGCATGCCCAGGATGACGAGCCCATTGAAGAGTCCGGCGGCGAGGCCAATGGTGACGCCGAGGATGAAGCGGCCTATCCACGGTTTTAGGTAGGGAAAGAGGCGGCGGTAATGCTGCTTGAGGGTGGCGAGGTCGGCCTCTGGGAGGGGAGGTTGACCTTTTTTCAGAGTGGGAGCTGCCATGGAGGAAAAAGATGACCGCGAGATGCCTGGCGGGCGCAACGGCTACCACGAAGGCTGGGGGGCGTCGAGGTGAACTTGCCGTGAGGGAAGGGGCGACGAGATCGGGAGATCAGCGGCTGGCCTTGCCGACGCCCTCGATCTCTTGCCGCATGAGTTCGATCTCGCGCTCGATGCCGGTCTTCTGCCGACGCTGCTCCTGAAGCTGGTCGTAGGTCCAGTAGGCGCAGCTGAGAGAGGTGAGCGAAAACAGGACGACCATGAAGATGAAGATGAGGGCCATCTGCTGCTCCTGCTCCCGCTTTTTGGTGCGATCCGCTGCATCGTCGATGGCGCCGAGCACCTCCATCCAACGCAGACGCCAGAGCTTCGGATTCCGCGCCATGTTGAGAAACCCGATGGCGAGGGCGAGAGCTAAGATGGCAGTGACGGCGAAGGCAGTGGGCATGTATCGAGACCTTTTAGGCTGGGTGGCCTGGGGTCAATGCTTT
This sequence comes from Verrucomicrobiaceae bacterium, assembly GCA_027483245.1. Taxonomy (GTDB): domain Bacteria; phylum Verrucomicrobiota; class Verrucomicrobiia; order Verrucomicrobiales; family Verrucomicrobiaceae; genus Prosthecobacter. Next base: position 4,302 of record JAIXVB010000369.1, read on the forward strand.
TTACACGGTGGGCGGACCCGACACCTCATTTCAGCTCACGGACGAAGATGTTGCCATAGCTCACGGCTTGAGTGAGATCGGCCAGGCCGATGCTGCCCTGGGCTCCCATGTCCACGGTGGCTTCGAAGGTCTGCGGATTGGCTTCTTGGGCTTCGGTGATCAGGACCTGGGCTTTGTTGCCCTTGAGGGTGGCTTTGATCCGATACCAGCGCCCTGCTTTCACCTTGTCGGCACCGAGCACGATGGGGGCCTTGCCGGCGCCAAACATGACGAGCGGGTGGCTGAGCCCTCGCACGCAGAGGCCAGCGGCGGGCTTGGAAAGGTCCACATCTTTGGGCAGGTTCACATCGCAGATGATTTCACAGTCGCCATATTCGGCCTCACTCCAGAGGGCAGGCCCGGTTTGCCCGGCCAGTTGCTTGATCTGCCAGTCGCTGGTCTTCCACTTGGAGCCACCTGCGGCGGGCAGTTTCCAGCCGCGGAAATCGACGCCGTTGTAGAGGTGCTTCCAGCCTTGATCGAGAGGGGCGGTGACGTCGGGGCCGGCGTTGGTCGAGGGCAGCTCTTTGATGCGGACGTTGCGAAACTCGACCGGGGCACCTTCGGACTCGAGGGCGAGGTAACCTTTGCGGTAGTTGCAGTTGTCGCCTCCGCTGACGATCTTGCCATTCACGGCGAGGGTGAGTCGGCCGTTGTTGGCCTCAATGCGGTAATGGTTCCACTCGGGGCTGGGTTTGCTGCGGTCTTCGCTGGGAAAGCTGCGCTTGCCGCTGCTCTCGCCATGCGGGTCCATGGTGGCACCGTGGATGGGGAAGACATCGCCATGCGTGGTGAACCATTTCGGCTTCGCGGGATCGGCGTTTTTCATGTAGCCGTGGTCGAGCACCTGCACCTCAATGCCGCGCAGGAAGGGAACGCCGGGAGCGCTGATGGGAGTGCCCCAGACGAAGATGCCAGAGTTTCCAGCCTCCTTCAGGTGTCGCCATTCGGCTTCGAGAATGAAGTTCTCATACTGCTTTTCGGTGCGCAGCGCCCCTGTCGGCAGGCCGGTGCAGGAGATGACGCCGTCCTTGATGCTCCAGGTCTCTGGGGCGCAGTTGGCATTGACCCAGCCTTCGAGATCGTTCGCATGGAACATGGGGACAAAGCCCTCCTCTGCTTTCGGCTGGCAGACCGTGAGAGCAAGAACGGAGAAGATAGCGAGAAGGGAGCAGCGTGTGGTCATGTGGCGAGTGCTACGAATGCCACGAATGCAATCCTTCGCCAAGACTTCTCACGGGGGCAATTCCGTCATGACATTCAGGCCTGGCACGCGCAAAAAGTCGCTGTCCTTGGTCAGGACCGTGGCTTTGACCGTGAGCGCACAGGTGGCGATGGTGAGGTCAGTGACCTGCATGCTTTTCCCCCGATATTTGGCCGCCCTCCCGCACGTATCAGTCACAGCCTATGAATCCGATCCTCGATTATCATCTCGCGCAGACCCGCCGTCAGTTTTTTGGCGAGGTCGGGCTGCGTGCTGGCAGCATTGCTTTGGCTTCGATGTTGGGTCGTGATTTCGCCTCCGCCGCCACTGCGCCAGGCATGGTGCATCCGCCGCTGCCGGGTCTGCCACACTTTGCCCCGAAGGCGAAGCGGATGATCTACCTGCACATGAACGGGGCTCCCTCTCAGTTGGATTTGTGGGATTACAAACCGCAGTTGCAGGCCCACTTCGACAAAGATCTGCCTGAGAGCGTGCGCAATGGGCAGCGCATCACCACCATGACCAGCGGGCAGTCGCGATTGGCTGTGGCCCCCTCCATGTTTAAGTTCCAACAGCATGGCCAGAGTGGCACGTGGGTGAGTGAGCTGCTGCCACACACAGCGAAGATCGTGGATGAGCTGGCGCTGGTGAAGACGGTGAACACCACGGCTATCAATCACGATCCCGCCTGCACTTTTGTCATGACGGGCAGCGAGGTGCCGGGCAAAGCGAGCATTGGCTCTTGGCTGGCCTATGGACTGGGCAGTGAGAGCAATGACCTGCCTGCCTTTGTCGTCTTCACGCCCAGCTTTCCTGCTGAAAGTCAGGCGCAGGCGCTGTTTACCCGCATGTGGAGCAGCGGGTATCTGCCGACGAAATACACGGGGGTCGCCTTGCGGGGGCAGGGGGATCCGGTGCTGTTTGTGAAGAACCCACCGGGCGTGAATCCTGGGGATCGGCGGAAGATGCTGAACGCGCTGAATCAGATCAATGAGATCCATCATCAGCGCATCGGTGATCCAGAGATTCAAACACGCATCGCTCAATACGAGATGGCTTTTCGCATGCAAAGCAGTGTGCCGGATCTCACCGACCTCAGTGGTGAGAGCAAGGCCACGCTGGAGATGTATGGGGCAGATGTGCACCGCTCCGGCAGCTTCACTCACAGCGCCATCCTAGCTCGTCGATTGATCGAGCGTGGCACCCGTGTTGTGCAGATTCTTCATCGCGGTTGGGATCAACATAACAGTCTGCCGAAGCTGCTGCGCGGCCAAGTTCAGGACACCGATCAGGCCTGCGCGGCCTTGGTGATGGATCTGAAGCAGCGTGGGTTGCTGCAAGACACGCTGGTGGTTTGGGGCGGTGAGTTTGGCCGCACCGTGTATTCCCAGGGCACCCTAACCAAAGATAATTACGGTCGCGATCATCACCCGCGAAACTTCTGCATGTGGATGGCTGGGGGCGGTGTCAAAGGCGGCACCGTCTATGGAGAGACCGACGACTTCAGTTACAACATCGTCAAAGACCCGGTTCACATCAATGATCTGAATGCCACCCTGCTGCATCTGATGGGCATCGATCACAGTCGTTTTAGCTTCAAGTTTCAAGGCCTGGATCAGCGCCTGACGGGCGTGGAGGAACACCATGTGGTGAAGGGCATCCTGGCATGAAGTGCAGGGCTCAAAGCGGCTTGCTTTAGTGCGAAATAAAGGTTTCACGCATTGCCCATACAGAGTGGGTCGGTTAAAACCGAGCCCATGCCGAGTCAGTCGAAATCAACCCCCATCTCCCGCACGGCAATCGCGTTCGTGTTGCTGACGGTGCTCGCTTTATGGACCGGTGCACTTTTGGTGCCTGTCCCTCAGGAAAAAAAGACACTGACGCTGGCCGTGAATCTTTGGCCTGGATCAGAATCTTTTATCCTCGCCCGTAAAGCCGGTGAGCTGCCCGCCGAGAGGCTGAATCTGGTAGAGATCAATTGGACCTCAGCCGCCATGCGTGCGGTGGGAAATCGAGTGGTGGATGCGGGGGTTCTCTCGCTGGATGAAACCATTCGCCAAATTGGCCAGGGTTATCCTTTGAAGATCGTGCTGGTCACGGACATCTCTCACGGCGCGGATGCGGTGCTGGCGCGTGAAGGCATCGAAAGCTTGGTCGATTTGAAAGGCAAGAAGATCGGTTATGAACCCCGCACGGCAGGTGCTTGGTTGATTCAGAGAGGCCTGCGCGAGAGTGGGCTGTCACTGCTGGATGTTGAGCAAGTGCCGCTGAATCCTGCGGAGACTGAAGAGATTTTTGATGAACTGAAGTTGGATGCCGTGGTCATTTCTGAGCCCTGGCGTCACCGTTTGACGCCCTTGAATCTAAGGACGCTTTACGATTCAGCTCAGCCTGGCTCCTCCATCGTGCGCGTGCTCGTGGTGCATGAAGAAGCTCTGGAACAGTATCGTGAAGAAGTGCTTGAAATGGTGCGTGTGCATCTGCGTTGGATGCCACGCCTAACGACATTGGGAGAGGAATTGGAACCCGTCCTCCGGCGTGAAGGCGTGAGTCGTGAAGGTTTCCTTCAAGCGGTGAAGCAACTTGAGTTTCCGGATCGCGAGCAAAACCTGCGCTGGCTCACGCTGCAAGATGACTCCCTGGGGCGCCGGTTGGAGGCTCTGGCGACTCAGCTTGTCGAGGATGAACCGGGCGTCAGTCAGATCCAGGCCAGCAAGGTCTTCGATGCCTCCATCCTTGAGGAGGTGAAGCCATGAGACCCTTTCGCTCTCTTCAGTTCAAGATCTCTGCGGGTCTCTTTCTTGTGGGGGTCTTGCTCATCACCCTCAGTGCTCTGCGCGTGCATCAGCGCTCTGTTCAGTCACGCCGTGCCAGCATGCGTGACATGGCCTTTGCTGAGGGATCACGCCTCTCCGGCATGTCACAGCACTTGCTGCGGCGGCGTGTGTCTCGAGCTGCGGATTTGGAGCTGAGTTACGCCTCGACCAATCCTGATCTGCGGCTGGGGCTGATTTTAGATGGCGATGATGTGGTGCGTCATGCCACGCATCAGCAGCTGCGCGGATTGACGTTGAAGGAAACTTCGTTAGACGAATACGCGCCGTTTGTGATGAACGTGCGCTCGAACATGGAGGGTCGCGTTTACGATCAGAAGGATCGCATGGTCGCCATCTTTCCTTTCTGGGAAGGTCTCGCTCGGGGAAAAGGTTGTGTGATCTTGGAATATGATCTCATGAGGCCCATTCAGGCTGCTTCGGCTGTGGCCTTGCATGCTTCATTGGCTCAGGCCCTGGCACTCTCGGGGGGCTGCTTGGCGCTGTGGCTCATGCTCAAACTGGTGGTCACACAACGTGTCGCGGCGCTGGTCACTCAGGTGCGTGGCATGGATCTGGAGGTGGATCCGTCCCCTGGCATCGGAGGACATGACGAACTCACCCAAGTCTCCGCAGCGGTTCGCACCACTCACGAGCGATTGCGCCATTCTGAACAGCGGCTCAGCCAGATCGCCACGAACATGCGGGATGTCTTCTGGCTGGCTCCCGCGGAGAAGAATCTGAAACCCTATGTCAATGAGGCCTACACGCGTGTCTTTGAGCGTGAAGCCCCTCGATTGCTGACGCATCGCTGGGACTGGCTGCGTTCGCTGGTTCATGATGATCGTCGTCGCTGCTTGGAGATATTGCGTTCGCTCCGTGATGGTGGTGAAGCACAAGAGATCGAGGTGCGTGTCGCCTCACCTGATGGCAGTCTGCGCTGGCTGCGTTGCCGGGGCTTTGCCGTGACTTCAAGTGATGGGCATACCCAATCCGTGGCTGGAATCGCCATGGACGTGAGTGACCGCAAAAACCTCGAGCGACGTTTGCTGGATACCGCAGAGAAGGAACGTCGTCGCATCGGCATGGACCTTCATGATGATCTCTGTCAGCGTCTCGCGGCTGCGCTCATGAAGACAGGCGTGCTCCAGTCCGCTTTGGCGAAAGCAGGCAGTTCTCAAGGCACACTGGCCACTGAACTGGCGGGTGATTTATCGGATGCCACCGGTATCGCGCGTGGCTTTGCTCGCGGGCTTGCCCCTGTGGGGATCGAGGCCCTCGGTCTGCCTGCCGCTCTTTCGGATTTGGGGGATTTCATCACCCGGGGATTTAAAGTGCCCTGCCGTGTCGAATGTTCTGCCTCCGACACCTCCATCACGGGAGAACCTGCCACGCACATCTTCCGAGTCGCTCAGGAACTCGCCACCAACGCCGCCAAACACGCACGGCCAAGCTGGATCGAGATCAGCTTTGAAGTGGGCCGCACGGAGGCTCGTTTGGTCATCACCCATGATGGCACGCCCTATCGCCAAGAGTCCACTCATCAGAGCGGTATGGGCATGCACCTCGTGCGTCAGCGTCTGGATGCGCTCGGCGCTTCGCTCACCTTTCATGCCGCGGCGGAGGATGAGCCTGTCACGGCCGTTGAGTGCCTGATTCCCCTGTCTCATCAAGTCGAACCCCCCACCTACCACGAACATGCCTAACTCTGCCTCGACCACCGCCTCGCATCGCATCGCCATTGTTGATGACCACACGCTCATGCGTGAGGGGATGAAGATGTTCATCGAGAACCTCGACGGTTTCGCCTGTGCTTGGACCGCTGGAGATGCGCAGGAGGCGCTGAAAAACCTCGAATCTGATTTGCCGACCATCTTGGTTGTGGACATCACACTGCCCGGCAGAAATGGCCTCGAATTGATCAAAGACATCCGCGCACTTTATCCTGACCTGCCCGTGCTAGTCGTCTCCATGCATGATGAAACCCTGTATGCCCAGCGCGCGCTCAAAGCTGGAGCCAAAGGTTACGTCATGAAAGACGCTCCCCATGGTGCCTTTGAAAACGCGCTGCGCCGTATCCTCTCAGGCGGCATCGCTCTCAGTGAACACATGTCAGAGACCATTCTGCTTGCCTTTTCCTCGGGTGCCAATCCTGGGCCGGATGGGGCGATTCATCATCTCAGTGATCGCGAGTTTGAAGTCTTCCAACTCATCGGAGAAGGCCGCAGCACGAGCCAGATCGCGGAAACGTTGCGCATCAGCCCCAAGACGGTGGATGTTCACAAACTCAAGATCCGCCAGAAGCTCAAACTCACCGAGGGCACCTCACTCACCTCCTTCGCCATTCGTTGGGTGGAGATGCGCAAGCTTGGCAAGAATGCGGAGTGATCTGCTTCTGGCGAACAGGCATCACTGAAACAGCTTCGGTGTGAACTTCGCCAGATAGTCACGCCACACAGGCCATGAGTGATCCCCTGCTGTCAGATGCCACTCATGCTGGAGGCCTTTGGCCTTCAGGGTGCTGATCAACTGAGTGTTTCGATCAAGCAGGAAATCCTTATCTCCACAGGCGATCCAGAGCAGCTTCAGTTGAGCATTCGTGCCCGGCGCATCCTGGAGCGCGGTTTGGATTTCGGTCTCATCCACCGCCCCGCTGAAGGAACCAATCCACGCGAAACGCTCCAGGTGATTCATGCCTGTGCTCAGGGCTTGCCAGCCGCCCATGCTCAGGCCTGCGATGGCGCGCTGTTCACGCTCATGAGACACACGGTAATGCTCCTCCACCAAGGGCAACGCATCTTCCAGCAACTCCTTCTGATAGGCCGCGAGCGACTCCGCGCGCTTGTCTGCCATCTCCCTCGGCACCATGCCGATCGGATGCCCATCCGTCATCAGCACGATCATCGGTTTGACCTTTCCTCGGGCGATCAGGTTGTCCAAAATCCAGTGGGCCTTGCCGTGCTTGACCCAGGTCTCATGTCGATCACCGGAGCCATGCTGCAGCACCAGCAACGGGTAGGTTTTCTCAGCCGAGGCTTCATAGCCTGGCGGTGTGTAAACCCAGGCTTCCCGTTGTTTCTCAAGTGCTTTGGAGAGATACGTGTGCTGATGAACGGTGCCATGCGGCACGGACTGAAAATCCCACACGTTGGCAGGCGTGCCAGGGATGTGCAGGATGCTGTTGCTGGGTGACCGCTGCGGCTTCATCTGCGGATTTGCCGGGTCGATCATCGCCAGTCCGTCCACGATGAAACTGTATTCCCAGACCCCAGCGGGGATGCTCGGGACCTCGACACTCCAGAGCCCCCCTTCATCGCGTTTCATCTCCAGTTTTTTGGAATCCCATTGGCCTCGCACCGACACCTGTTGAGCTTGTGGTGCACGCAGTCGGAACGTCACTTCTTGCTGGGCTCCAATCTCGGGAGACACCGTGATCGGCACCTGCATTCGGCGTTGGACCGCCGGCTTTGCATCCGCCGCAGAGGTTGGTGTTTGAGCGGAGACCTGTGTCAGAGCGAACGAAGAAAAAAGGAGGCAAGTGACAGTGAACTTCATGGGGATCTCAATGCTGGCAGGATCCCGATTGGATGGGAAGTTTCTTTTCTGAGGTGGCTGAGGCACCCAACAAAAACGGCGACTCGATTGATCGAGTCGCCGTGAGTGAAAGGGTCGTGGAGGGCGGTTTATTTCGCGGGTTTCCAGTTCTTCACGAACTCCAGGCATTGAGTGATCTCAGGCAGACTGGTCTCCCAGTTGTGTTCGTATTCGCAATGAAGCGGGCCGGGATAACCTTGAGCGTGGTATTCGGCCAGGATGGCGGGGATGTCGCTCTTGCCAGTGCCGAAAGGAAGGTCGTGGGCTTTGGGATTGCCGAACTCGGTGAGGTCCTTCATGTGGCTGTCAAAGATGCGACCTTTGAGAATCTTGATGCAATCGACCGGATTCAATCCGCTGCGCACCCAGTGACCGACATCGGCACAGGCACCCAGACGTGGGTCACGATCTTTGACGAGATCGAGGACATAGTTGGGATCCCAAAAGAGATAAGCACGGTCCAGAGGGCGCTTGGGGTGATTGTGGATGGCCATCTTGATGTCGAACTCTTTCACCAGGGCTTCGATGCCATCCAAACCTGCCACATCAGGTTCCGAGATGACCACGCCAATGCCCAGGGTTTTGCAGAATTCAAAAACCTTGCGATCTTGAGCGGCGTCTTTGCCCAGCTTGATCACTCCAAATCCCACTGCAGTGAGGCCCTTCTCAGCAAGCTTGGCCTTCACCGCTTCGATCATCTCTGGCGTCGCGTTTTGGTCCCACTTGGCGTCGGGTTTCTCAGTGGAGAATTTTTGACCAGGATAAAACTCGATGGTCTTGCCACCGGCGGCTGCCGTTTTATCGATGGCTTCCATCACGGTGAAGAGACGGAAGCTGTAGGCCTGACAGCCTGCATAGAACTGGCCGACTTTGGCCGATTCAGGGATGGTCGCCGCAAAGGTGGTGGCGGCGAATAGAGAGAGCAGTAAGAGAACTTTCTTCATGGACAGAATGGAACGGAGTTGGATTGGGCTTCTTGCGGCGCATGCGCGGCGTAAGAACAGTCATGAAACGCATGATCTGGATCACCGCCACTCTCATCTTGTTGGCAGTGGCCTTCTTTTTTGTCTCCAATTCTCGAGCAGCCACAGAGACAGCGCCCTACAAGGTGCTGCAAAAAGACGGCGACTTCGAGGTGCGCATGTATGAGGCCATGAGGTTGGCCAAAGTCTCCCTGCCGACCTCTTCCGCGGCTTCACAGAACATGGATGGCAGTTTCATGAAGCTGTTTCGTTTCATCGATGGCCAGAACGAACGATCTGAAAAAATCGCCATGACCACACCGGTGCTGGTGCAGCGGGGTGAAGCGGAAGCTTCCATGAGTTTTGTGATGCCGCAGGCCAGCGTGGCTCAGGGATTGCCTGCACCCAAGGGTGAGGTGAAGCTGGACACTCTTCCTGCCGTGAAAATCGTCGCGTTAAAATTCAGCGGTGTTTCGTCCCGAG
>JAIXVB010000547.1 GCA_027483245.1 Verrucomicrobiaceae bacterium
CCTGCCATGGCCACGAGATGGACGATGGCATTCGTGCTGCCCCCCAGGGCCATGTCCACGGCGATGGCGTTTTCAAAAGACTTCTCGGTGACGATCTTCGAGGGCTTCAGATCGTTCCAGACGTTCTCGATGATCTGTCGTCCGGCGGCTGCCGCAAGCCGCACGTGGGCGCTGTCCACCGCCGGCACGGAGGAGGCACCGGGAATGACCAGCCCGAGCGTCTCGGCAAGTGCGGTCAATGTGGAGGCGGTGCCCATGGTCATGCAGTGGCCGGGACTGCGGGCGATGCCGTCTTCGATCTCACACCACTGTTCCCAGCTCAGGTTGCCCGCGCGTTTTTCGTCCCAGTATTTCCAGACATCGCTGCCGGAGCCGAGAGTCTCGCCGCGCCAGTTGCCTTTGATCATCGGGCCGCAGGGCATGTAAATGACGGGGATGTCCATGCTGAAGGCCCCCATGAGCAGGCCCGGGGTGGATTTGTCACAGCCACCGAGCAGCACCGCGCCATCGAGCGGATTGCCGCGCAGCACTTCCTCGGTCTCCATGGCCAGCAGATTGCGGTGAAACATCGCGGTGGGTTTCGTCAGCATCTCTCCCGCTGACAAAACCGGGATTTCCATCGGGTGACCGCCGGCCTGGAGAATGCCACGGCGCACACCATCGGCAGTGAGCTTCAGGTGCATGTGGCAGGAGTTCTGTTCGGACCAGGTGTTGAGGATGCCGATGATCGGCTTGCCGACATAATCTTCGGCGCCCCAACCGGCTTGCTTGGCGCGGGAACGATGACCAAAGGAGCGGAGTTCATCCCGGCCATACCAGCGCCAGGAGCGGAGTTCTTCAGGGGTCTTGCGAGTCATGAGCGCGCATTGTCACGAAAAGCGACGGCAGCGCCAGAGGAGATTGTGCAAGTTCCTGACAGCGCATGAAGCCCAAGACGAATCGAAGTCGGACCTCAGTTCCGTGCTTTCCCGGGCCGTGACTTTCGCTAGGCTGCGCGTCCATGCCAGCCAATCGGTTTTACAACACCTTCGACTCCGCGACTCTGGAACCGCGCAAGACGTTTGCGGACGAGTATCGGAATCCGTTTCAGATCGACCGGGATCGCATCATTCACAGCAGCGCGTTTCGTCGGTTGCAGAATAAAACGCAGGTCTTCCTGTCGGGGGAATATGACTTTTACCGCACACGTCTGACGCACAGCATCGAGGTGGCGCAGATTGGGCGTTCGATTTGTGGTTATCTCACGCAGCAGAGTGAGGCGTTGAGCGATGATTGTTTCATCGATGCGGACCTCGTCGAGTCGGCCTGCCTTTCTCATGATCTCGGGCATCCCCCTTTTGGCCACACCGGTGAGCGCACGCTGCATCGTCTCATGCAGCCTTACGGCGGCTTCGAGGGCAACGCGCAGACGCTGCGCATCCTCACTCAAACCCTGTTCAATGAAGGTCGGGAGGGCATGAATCCGACGCGGTCTCTGCTGGATGGAGTGCTGAAATACAAGACACTGCAGGCGGAGGTGGCCGGCGCGCAGAATCACTACCTTTACAATGAACAGGAGCGCTGGCTGGACTTCACCCTGGGTGCTCAGGCCTTCCCGACCGAGCTGACTCCGGGCAAGGCACGCAATCGTTTCCGCAGCATCGAGTGTCAGATCATGGACTGGGCCGATGACACGGCCTATTCCCTCAATGACATCGCCGATGGCATCCACGCCGGATTCATCAGCGTGACCAAACTGGAACGCTGGGCCGCCGATCAGACGCTGACTGAGGCCGAGTCAGAGCACATCCAGAAACTCTGCGCCGCCATCCTCGAAGGACGTGTCGAGCGGAAGCTGAACAGCAGCATCGGCCACTACATCCGCGCGGCCACCCTGGTGCCCGACAGCACGTTTCTTTCCGCCATGACCAAACGGCACAGCTACCGTTTGGCCATCGATCCCGCGATGCAGACCCAGTCCGCCCTGAACAAAAAAATCGCGCTCGAACTGGTGTTTAAAAGTCCCCAGCTCCAGCAGCTGGACTACAAGGCCGACTTCATCCTGACGCGGCTGTTTGAGGTGCTGGAGAAACGCTACATCCAGGGACAAGGCAGCCTGCATCTGATGCCCGGCACGGTCGAGACGGAGATTCAAAAAGCCCCCGATGCCAGTGTTCGGGCGCGACTGGTCTGTGATTGGGTGGCGAGCATGACGGATAACTTTGCTTTCCGCACTTATCGTCGTCTGTTTGATGCGGACTTTGGTTCCATCACCGATTTTGTTTAATTCCTGCCCGGGCCCACTCGATGATCAATCACCCCATGAGCCCTGATGACAACACTGCAGCTGTTACAGCCAAGTCAGCGCCCACGGTGCAAACCCGAGGCAGTGGCCAGCGCAGCCTGGATCTGTTGAAGGACAACGATGGCTGGATCGATGGCAAATTTCGGCTTTTGGAAAAGCTCGGGGAGGGCGGTTTCGGCTTGGTTTACAAGGCGGAGCAGACACAGCCGATCCACCGATGGGTGGCCGTGAAGATTCTCAAGGCAGGCATGGACACCCAGCAGGTGATCGCCCGCTTTGACACCGAACGGCAATCGCTGGCGCTCATGGAGCACCCCAACATCGCCCGAGTGCTGGATGCCGGGGAGACAGAGCGCGGGCAGCCCTACTTTGTCATGGAGATGGTGCGGGGGAACTCGATCACCAAGTATGCCAAGCAAAAAGAGCTCACGCTGAATCAACGGATCGAGCTCTTCATCCCCGTCTGCCATGCCGTGAATCATGCGCATCAAAAGGGCATCATCCATCGCGATTTGAAGCCCTCCAACGTCATGGTCATGGAGGAAGACGGCGTCCCCATGCCCAAGGTCATCGACTTTGGCATCGCCAAGGTGCTGGAGCAGAAAGACATCCGCCAGACCCTGGCCACAGGCATGGATCAGCTGGTGGGCACACCCGGTTATATCAGCCCCGAGCAGATCGAACATGGCAGCTCCCATGTGGACACGCGGTCCGATGTCTATGCCCTCGGCTCCATCCTCATGGAACTGCTCACGGGCAAGGCGCTGATCTCGCCGATGGACATCGCGCAGAAACCGCTTCACCAGATTTTGCGCGATCAAGTGGAGCGCGATCCCCCACGCCCCAGTTCGCGGGAGGCCGCCCTGAAAGGTGATCTCGACTGGATCATCCTCAAGGCTCTGGAGCGTGACCCTGAGCGGCGTTATGGCAATGCCGATGACCTCGCCAATGATCTGCGGCGCTTTTTGAATCATCAGCCCGTCTCGGCCTGCCCCCCCAGCCGACGTTACCTGCTGGAGAAATTCGTCCGTCGGCATCGGGTCGCCGTGGCGGCCAGTGTCGCCATTTCACTGGCGGTGCTGATCGGCGCCATCGTCAGCACCGCGCTGTATTTTCAGTCGGAGGAAAATCGCCGCCAAGCCCTGCAAGGCCGCGAAGAATTGCGCAAATCCTATTCCCGATCCGATGCCCAGATGGCGCGTCAGCTCACCGAGCGCACGGACTACACCGAGGCCGTCGCCTGGCTGTGCCGCGCACTGCGCACGGACCCCGAGAACCAACTCGCCACCACACAACTTCTCTCCCTGCTGGCCCACGTTCACCTGCCGCATCCGATCACACCGGAGATGCCGCTGCCGGTGGGAGCGCGCGAGGCCCGGCTCGTCGCCCTGAGTCGGGAGTCCACCTCCGTCGTCGCCATTTCATCGGTCCACACCGAGGCCGAAACGCAGGATGTCCTCAGCCAGTGGGACACGCACACCCATCAGCGCATCGATCATCTGCTGCCCACAGGCATCCGCTGCACCGGCTTGGACATGACTCGGGATGGCCAGCACATCATCCTCAGCCGTGATGATGGCGTGGTGGAGATGCGCGCCATTCGCGATGGCAGCCTCCGGACCCTCGAGCCACGCATGAACGGCTCCATTCTCAGCCTCACCGTTTCCGGCGATGGCCAAACGCTGGCAGTCGGGGGAGAAAAGGGCATCGTTCATGTCTGGGACCTGCGCCAGCCCATACGGCCCGCACGGGTGTTGCGGCCCATCGGCGCTGAATTGCCGGTGGATGTCTTGGCCCTGGATTACCTCGGCACGGTCGCCGCCGGGGCCAGTCTCGTGGAGCCCGTGAATCCGCAGGGAGAACAACGCCCGCACGGCATCGCCACGGTCTGGGATCTCAGCACGGGCCTGGCTCTGGGAGAGCCCTTCGAGGCCGAGGCCCCCATCGCCGCTCTCGCCCTGAATCGTCGGCGGGAGATCCTGGCGGTCGGGCTGCAAAATGGCGTCGTCAATGTCGCCAACTACCGTGAACAGAGCGAGTTGCTATCCCCCCTCATCCATCCCTCGGCCGTCATCTGCCTGTCGATCAGTGTTGATGGCCTCACCCTCACGGTCGGGGATGGCAATGATCGCTTTGGTTACTTGCATGACTGGGATCTCGCGACAGGCAGGCCACGCACTCCGGCGCAGGTGCATGACGGAGCCATCATCACCGCCAGCCAATCCCCCGAGCAGGGCCTGATCACCAGCGTTTCCCGCCACGGCGAACTCCAGGTCTGGGACACGCGCACTGGCGAGCGCAATCAGCAGCGCCTGCGCCACAGCATCTCCCAGGTCAGCGTCACCCCGAATGCGACTCAACTCGTGCTCGCCCCACACGGAGAGGCCTTTGTTCAGGTCTGGAGCATCCACCAGCGCATGACCACCCCGCATCGACTGACCGATGAAGAAATCAAGGCCCTGCCATCTTCCCCAGCGCTCGTTCAGCCCACCTTCATGCGCGAACCCCCACGCGGCAGCAGTCCCGATGGCCGCTTCGTCGCCAGTGCCGATGCCGAAGGAAAAGTCACCGTCTTCGAAAGCGCCACCGGAGACCCCCTCGGCCCCACTTTTCAGCATCCGCCTGCCGTCGGCCCCATCGCCCTCTCCTTAGACGGTCGCCTTGCCGTCACCTCAGGGCGAGATCAAGAAGTGCGCCTCTGGGACATCGCCACCGGCACCAGTCGTGGCATTGCCCTCCGGCATGAGACCTTCGTCACCGGCCTCGCCCTGAGCAGCGATTCCCAGAAGCTCGTCACCGTCACTGAAGATGGGGCCATCCGCCTCTGGGACACCCGAGCAGGAGACAGCCTTACCCCCTCCATCCGTCAGGGCCCCGACATCCGCCAAGTGCGTGTGGCTGATCGCGACACCCAGATTCTTTATCAAAATGCCGAAGGCTGGTTCTCCCTGCCCATGCCCCCGCCGCCCACCCTGCTGCCTTCTTGGTTCCTCGACCTCGCCGAGTCCCTCGCCCGCCGTCGCCTCTCTCCAGAAGGCAAGATCGAAAATCTCACCCTCACCGAAGAACGTGCTGCTATTGCCCGCATCCCCTCCCGCATCCTCGACTCCGAAAAGATCGCCCAACGTTGGGCCTCGTGGTTGCTCGCTGATCCTGAAGGAAGAGAGGGTTTTCGGTCTTCCGTGATCAGTGATCAGTGATC
>JAIXVB010000735.1 GCA_027483245.1 Verrucomicrobiaceae bacterium
AGTGCGGCGATGTCTGGCGTCAGGCGCAGCTTGTCAAAATCCACACGATACTTGAACTCATGTTCACCGCGCTCCTCAATGACCGGGAGATGACCGAGAAATTGGCCCTCCGTCAGCGCCTGGTTGGCATAACCAATGTAGTCCGGCAGGAGTGGAAAAAGAATGCGCTTTTTCCCGGTCGGGCTGTCCCCGGCTAACAAATTGAACAACAAAAAGAAGGCGCTCTGACTGCTTGGCAAGATGCCAATATTCGCCGCCGTCACGTCCCAGCCACACTCGCGTTTGAGAAAGCCTGCCATGATCTCGCGAAAGATCGGATTGCCGCCCGGTGGATCGTAATTCAGCAATGTGCGGTCGATCGAATGATCATCCAGCATGGCCTGCATCCGCTCACGCCAGAGAGTCTGCACCTCCGGGATGGCCGCCGGTTGACCACCGCCGAGCATGCGCATGTCTGGTGAAATCGAGAGCGCCTCTCCGAGATCATCCATGAGTTCCTGAATGCCGCAGGGCCCGGCGAGACGTTGTCCGATGGTTGAGAATGACATGGGAAGTGCCCAGGTCCGGGATGCTAGCCCTGGGAACCCGAGGATAAGCTCACAAAATCCGTCTAGTCACCCCCTGATTCCGACTTTTCGCTCACTCCACGCTGGTGCTGATCCAGCCACGCAGATCAAAGTCATCGGAGATCTTTTCCGCCTGCCAGCGGCCATCCGCATTCAGGCGAAAAGTGCCGATCCATTTTTGGTGCCAGGATTCAGGCTCGATCATGCTGAGGTGATGTTTCCCCTGCATGGAGTAGAGGTGATACATTTCACCAATGACCGGCTCAAAGCCGAAGTGGGCTTCATAGATGAGCTTGTTCCAATTGAAGGCATCGATCACCTGGAGGTATTTTTCCCGCAGTTCGATGAGCTCCTGCTGAAGCTCACGCTCCACTCGGGAGACACCGCGACTTTTAAAGTTTGTCAGATCCTGAGGAATGATCTTCGCTCCGAGACGAGAAGTCGGGTAGTGGAGAAAATTACCGCGCGGGGCTGTTTGTGAGAGGTCTGAGTCGATCGGGTCAGCGTGCATGAGTTCGTGAATATGGAGGATTACGCCGGTCAATGGCGGGCGGTTTGGATTGAAAAGCGAACTGCGCACCAGCCTTGCCAGTTTTATAAACGCAGCCTAGCATCGGCTCATGCTCGCTCGTTGTCTTCTCACGCCCTTTATTGCGCTCCTGCTAGTTGCCTGCGAAACCGCCTCCACGGTGCCCACCGCGGAGAATCTCGATGCCATGGAGCAGCGCGTGCGTGGCGATCATCGGCAACACTACCTGGACCTGGAAGACCAGCGGCGCAGCGGAAAGATCACGGAGCTGGAATATGCTGACGCCAAGGCTGCCTTGGACAAACGCGTCCAAAATAAAGTGGACACCATGCTGTGGAGCCGACACGCCCTCGTGCAGAGCGAGATGAAGGCCAATGGCATTCCGACACCCGACAAGCCCATTGAAAACACCCCACCAGGAGTCGGCGGCGTGCAAAACAGTCTCTACAATAGCCAACGTCAGAACGGACTCGGTAGCCAGATCCAAGGCAACCTCATGCGCGATCTCACCGGCGGTGGCGTCTCGAATCCACGCCGCGCCGGAACTCAATACGATCCGTAGCTCTCAGAGCCCATGCGTGCTGAAAGGCTAGAGACAATCGCTCAGGCCGTGGTCGAGAAGACCTTCCAAGAATTGCCCGCACCGATCCGGGAAGCAGCGGCTGATTGCCTGATCGAGCTGGTCTTTATGGAGGACTGCGTCGCGGTGGACGAAGCACTGGAAACCGATCTGCTCGGACTCTTTGAAGGCTGTTCGCGCGCCGATCCCGAACCTGAAAGTGCGGGTCAGCTGCCACGCATCCGTCTCTTTTTGGACAATCTCTGGGACTACGTGGAGGCAGACATCACGAACTTTCGCCAAGAAGTCCGCATCACGCTGCTGCACGAACTCGGGCATTATTTGGGGCTCGATGAAGATCAAGTCGAGGCGCTCGGCTTGGCCTGAAGGGCAGGGGTTGATTGTTGAGCTTTGTTGGACGATGATCATGCCTGTCTTTCAAGAAATCCTGAAAGACTCCGCACAACTCCATCATGAACTGGTTCTATAACAACGAAGGCCTCGCCGATGGCCCCCATGATGAAGAAACGATGAACCGAGTGGTGACTCAAGCGCGCACTCTGGTCTGGCATACGGAAATGGAGGCCTGGCAAGAAGTGGCGCAACTCAAACCCGATTGGTGGCACCCTGTGATGCCCAAGTTGCAACCGCGCGTGCTGAGCATGTCGGCCTCTCGCACACCGACCGGTGCCCTCAGTCATCGCTCGCCCGTGCCGATGGCACCCACTCAGCAGTCAAAGGAAGAATCCAGCGGCGGTGGTTTCTTGAAACGCCTGTTTGGGCGCGGTAAAAAGTAGCCAACTCGACAAGCATCAAGGCGCTTTCCGTGAGGCAGATGTTGGCTGTTAACCTGAGCGAAAACGTCAGAGAAAACACGCCCCCCTCAAAGTCATTCGACCCTCGAATGACTTTTGATGGGACTAACTTTTGTTCGGCAGATCCACCAGCATTTGGGCGTTGCTCGGATAACGCTCCATGAGCGTGAGCACGCGCTGGATGGCGTCGATCGGTTTATGACCGGCGAGACCCCGACGCAGCATGTGAATTTTGTCCAATTGGAAGGACTGAAGCAGCAACTCCTCACGACGTGTGCCCGATTTGAAGATGTTCACGGCAGGATAATAAAACTGTTCGGCGATCTTGCGATCGAGCACGAGTTCCATGTTTCCGGTGCCTTTGAACTCTTGGAAAATGAGGTCATCCATGCGGCTGCCAGTCTCAATGAGCGCAGTGGCCAAGATGGTGAGGGAACCTGCGGTGCGGGTGTTGCGGGCCGCGGCGAAGAGACGGCGCGGGATTTCCATGGCACCGACGCCCATGCCGCCACTCATGGTGGCACCGCCTTGCTTGGCATTGTTAAACGCACGGGCCAGACGAGTGATGGAGTCCATGAGGATGAAGACATGCTCTCCGCACTCAACAAGGCGCTTCGCACGTTCAATGGCGAAGCTGGAGATGCGGGTGTGACTCTTCACATCTTGGTCATTCGAGCTGGCGTAGATTTCGGCTTTGGGAAGCACACGCTTGAATTCGGTGACTTCTTCCGGGCGCTCATCCACCAGCAAGACCATGAGGTGCATGCCGGGATGATTCGTCACCACAGCCTCAGCGATGTGCTGAAGCATGGTCGTCTTTCCTGCCCGTGGCGGTGCCACGATGAGGCCACGCTGACCACGGCCGACCGGAGTGAACATGTCGATCACCCGGGTGGTGAAGCGATCCTTCACCGTCTCGAGCTGGATTTTTTTGCAGGGGTTGATGGCCTTGAGTTCTTCGAATAATGGCAGATCACGCATGGACTCTGGCACGCGGCCATTGACCTCGGCGACGCTGGTGATTTGCAGACCCCGTGAGCCTTTTTGTGCGATGCCTTTCACCTGCATGCCTTCACGCAGACCGTATTGGCGAATGAAGTCAGCGGAGATGAACGCATCGTTCGGATGCTGAGCATACATGCGATCACGTTGACGCAGGAAACCGTAGCCTTTCGGCGTCATTTCCAAAACACCATCGGCAGCCTCAGGCGGGCCGAGCACGACTTCGGGGCCGCGTGAGCGATCATCTTCTCCAGCGGATTGTCCGTCATGGTAGCGAGATTGACGGTCTTGACGATCCTGACCGTCGTTGTAGCGCGATTGGCGATCTTGACCCTCATTGTTGTATCGGGACTGACGATCCTGACCTTCACCTTGGCGAGGCTGGCGTTCTTGAGAGTCGTTTTGGCGTGGCTGCCGGTCTTGCTGACCACCGCCGCCTCCTTGCTGACGAGCTATTTTTTCCTGACGGAAACGTTCGCGCCGCTCTTTCCAGCGCTCGAACTTTGACTTCCGTCTTTCTTGAGG
>JAIXVB010000149.1 GCA_027483245.1 Verrucomicrobiaceae bacterium
GTCCGACCGTCTCATTACGGTGTCCGACCGTCTCATTACGGTGTCCGACCGTCTCATTACGGTGTCCGACCGTCTCATTACGATGTCCGACCGTCTCATTACGATGTCCGACCGTCTCATTACGGTGTCCGACCGTCTCATTACGATGTCCGACCGTCTCATTACGGTGTCCGACCGTCTCATTACGGTGTCCGAACGTCTCATTACGATGTCCGACCGTCTCATTACGGTGTCCGACCGTCTCATTACGACGTCCGACCGTCTCATTACGGTGCCCGACCGCGTCATTGCTTCGTGCGCTGGCTGAAGTCGGGGTGAAAAAGCGCGCCACTTTTTTAATTCCGTCGTATCTGAAGGCTCCACCTCATTCTCACATGAATACTCTCGAAGCCATCACCGCCCGCCGCGCCATCAAGCATTACGATCCCACGCATCGCCTGACGGAAGCGGAGATTCGCCAGCTTTTCGAAGCGGCCATGCAGTCGCCGACCGCTTTCAACATCCAGCATTGGCGTTTTGTTGCCGTGACGGATCCTGAAGTGCGAAAACAAATCCGCGCGGTGGCCTGGGATCAGGCGCAGGTGACGGACGCCTCCCTGCTCATCGTTTTGTGTGCGGACAAAGACGCCTGGAAGAAGGACGCAGGGCGCTACTGGAAAGACGCGCCGCAGCCTGTGCAGGATTTCTTGGTGCCTGCGATCGGTGGGTATTATGAAGGACGCGAACAGGTGCAGCGCGATGAGTGCATGCGCTCCACGGGTCTCGCGGGCATGACGATCATGCTCGCCGCCAAGGCGATGGGGTATGATTCCTGCCCGATGGATGGCTTTGATTTCGACGCGGTGGCGAAGATCATCAATCTGCCTGAGGATCACCTGATTTCCTTCATGATCGCCGTGGGCAAGGGCACCCAACCTGCCTGGCCAAAACCCGGCCAGCTCAGCTATGAAGAGGTGGTGATCGCCAACACGTTCTAACCTTTCCAAGGTCACTCAAGAGTGGCGGGGAAATCGGGCCTCAACGGGCCTGGGCTCTCAGCCGCTCTTCGGTCATCTCACCCGCGCGTTTGAGTTCCTCGACAAAGACGCCCAAGACCTTGTCAGCGCGTCCACGATCCAGGGTGCCTGCGGCGATGCAGACCTGGGCGGGTTGCGGTTGCAGGGGTTTTAAAACGACACGCTCAGGGATGAGGCAGGCGATGCGTTCCACCACGATGGCGATGCCGATGCCGGCCTCCACGGCAGCGATCAGGCTGGTCACGCCATCACATTCGCTGGCGATACGGGCATTGATCTTTTGCTGTTTGAACCAGCCTGCGATGCCGGCCCAGTAATCCGGATACTCGCGCTGATTGTAAACGACGAGTCGCTGATCATTCAGGTCGGCTGGAGTCAGGGTGGCTTTGGATTGCAGCGGATGCAGCCGTGGCAGGGCGACGCGCCAGTCCTGCTGCTGCACGGTGATCCAGGTGATCTCGGGGACTTCCCGAAGCGGGGCCACGGTGACGATGACATCCAGCGTGCCTTTTTGCAGCCCCTCCACCATCTCATTGCTGGACAGGTCGGAGAGTTCAATGCGGGCCTTGGGATGCCGCTGGGTGAAGGCCTCGATGGCGGGTGATAAAATGCCTGCGCTCAGTGAGGGGGAGTATCCGACACGGATGGTTTGCGCCTTGGCCGCCGCACGCACGCGCTGCTCCAGCAAATCCGCGCGTTCAAGCAGCAGTCGGCCCTCGCGCAGCAGGAGTTCCCCTGCCGGTGTCAGCGAGAAGGAGTGCGCGCCACGCTCCAACAGCGTGATGCCGAGTTCATCTTCCAGGCCTTTGATTTGGCGACTCAGGGCCGGTTGGGTCAGGTGCAGGCGCTGGGCGGCTTTGCTGATATTGCCATCCTCAGCAGCAGCGATGAAGGAGCGAAGTGGGCGGAGTTCCATGGTGAATTCGGCAAATGCTTTCGATGCGTTTGGGGTCGATGACCACCGGTTTGATACCAGCCTGAAAGACCTGGCTAGACGCCCATGCCAACGGTCCTGGGGGTCAATCGCGGCATGAACCACAGGATTCACACGATTGGCAGGATGAACAAGATTTTTCAGTTTCTGCAGTCTCAACCGCAGGGGCTTCGTAGTTCGGCCCCGCATGCGGAGCCGTCTGGGAGCGTGATAGCGGGGTGAGTTCAAAGCACACGCTGAAGCGTGAACAACGTAGTCTGAAGCTCGCCCGGTCAATCCTGTCCCATCCTGTGAATCCTGTATCACGCCCCCCTTTCAGCATGCCCGGCCCGCAGTCTCAGACAAACCGCCCTGCATTTGTCACCGAGCGCGGTCGCATGCAGGATCGTGCTGTCATGAAAACAACACTTCGCCGATCCAAAGAACGCGGCCATGCCGATCACGGCTGGCTCGATAGCTATCACACCTTCTCCTTTGCAGACTACTACGATCCTGCGCACATGGGCTTTCGCAGCCTGCGTGTCATCAATCAGGACCGCATCGCACCCGGAGGTGGATTTCCCACCCATCCGCACCGCGACATGGAAATCTTCAGTTACCTCGTGGAAGGGGCACTGGCTCACAAGGATAGCCTAGGCAATGGCCGTGTGCTGGAGCCTGGCCAGATCCAGCTGATGAGCGCGGGCAAAGGGGTGCTGCACAGTGAGTTCAACCCCTCCGACCGGGAGATCAGTCATCTGCTGCAGATCTGGATCCAGCCTCAGGCACGGGCACTGGTCCCGAGCTACACGGAGTGGCACCCCGATCCTGCGCAGGAGGCCGAACCGAAGGTCCTGGTCATCTCTCCCGATGGTCGCGAACGTTCCGCCACCATTCATCAGGATGCCGATGTCTATCGCATCCGACTGATCGAGGCGGGCAGTGTCACTCACGAGGTCCGCGCCGGTCGTGGGGTGTGGTTTCAGCTGATCAAAGGCAGTGCCATCATCAATGGCGCGCCTTTGGAAGCTGGGGACGCCCTCAGCACGGAGGACACAGGCACCCTGACCATCGCCACCAGTGCGGGGGCTGAGGGACTGCTCTTCGACCTCGGTTAAAACGCACCGTTTCAGAAAACGCGTCCTGCCCCGTGCAGGGCGCGTTTTTTGCGCCATCCTCCCAAGCATGAGCACCCCGCGACTTGAAGTTTCCATCGGCCAGCAGACCCTCACTCTCTGGTCGGGTCAGCAGCGCCTGCACACCTGGCCCTGCAGCACGTCGCGCTTCGGCATCGGCTTCACGGAGGGCAGCAATAAGACACCGCTGGGCCAGTTCGAAGTGCGTGAAAAGCACGGCGCGGGCACCCCGAGCGGCACCATCTTTCGCTCACGCCAAGCGGTGGGACAGTGGCAGACGGGCATGGACACGCAGAGTGATCTCGTCCTCACGCGCATCCTTTGGCTGCATGGGCTGGAGGCGCGAAATGCGAACACCTACGCACGCTACATTTACATCCACGGCACCAACGATGAAGCGCGCATCGGGCGCCCAGCCAGTCACGGTTGCATCCGCCTGCGCAATGCGGATGTCATCGCGCTCTTTGATCTCACACCTGTCGGCACCCAGGTTTGGATCGGAGAATAAACGAAGGTCCTCTCAGCCACATGGTGGACACGGAGAGAACGACGAATCGTCGTTGCGCGCCTGCCGAAAGACCTTCCTGAGGCCAGCCTGTGCTTGATCCGTCGCCACTCCCCGCCAAAATGCCGCGCCATGACTCAAGCCCAACGCGAAGCCCTCTTTGACATCCTCACGCTTTCCATTTACGCGGACGCTCA
>JAIXVB010000148.1 GCA_027483245.1 Verrucomicrobiaceae bacterium
AAATCTGTGGATGATCTTTTCCTCTCTCGGCGGACGTGAGACCTCAACGCGCTGAAGAATCGAGGACGAGTTCGAGGACGAGTTCGAGGACGAGTTCGAGGACGAGTTCGAGGACGAGTTCGAGGAGGAGTTCGAGGAGGAGGACGATCTCTGATTCGACGCGTTCACAGCATTCTGGGAGGAAGAGTAAGAGTCGGAGGAAGAGAAGGATGTCAGCGATCCGAACTTCAGAGCCTCTGATCCTTTTCTCTTATCCCTTTCCCCTCTGCATTGGGGCCATCACTCAGCACCACCGTTCTCGCGGCGTTTGCGTTCTTCATCCTCATCGCCATCACCGCCGCCGTAGCCGAGGACCTCGACGGTGATGATCGATGGCAAGGCATCCTCCGAGGATTCGTCGCGGTTTTGGGCGACGGTCTGGCCTGTGGAGGCACCCGTGGCAGCACTGTTGTTATTGGCCGCGCTGATGCTTCCGAGACTGGGAGCTGCAATCGCGGTGTTCGGCGCACCACTGGTCGTTCCTCCCACGGAGATGTTAGCTGCATTGAGCACCTGAGCGGCGGCAATGTTGAGATTGCCCGTGGCTCGGATGCCAGCGTCGCCCGCATCAATGGTGCCCTCAGGAGCGATCAAGTCCACACTGCCGGGAGGCACGCCTTTGACCGAAGCCAAGACACCGATACCGCCCCCGGTGGCGAGACCAGCCAGATCGGTCGCTACGTCCGCACTCTGGGGATCAATGATCACACGAGTCGGTGGCGCGGCCTGAACGGTTTTTGAAGAGGATCCTGCTGCAATGTCGCCAACGGTGGACCAGATGATCTGATTCCCGCCGCGCAGGGTGAAGATGCGTGAGATCCCCAGGTTCACACTGGTGTGGGTGAAGATATTGATGTTGCCACCGGCATCTGTGATGATCCCGGGAGGAGCCAAGGGCGAACCGATGATGCTGTTGGCAAGCGTCAAGCCGCCACCGGGTGCAAAGAGCGTGATGTCGCCTCCGTTCCGAGTGCGGATATCGCGTGCTTGAGTGTTGATGTCGCCACTCCAAGTGTTGCCAGGGAACAAGGCAGCGATCGCAGCTTTGCCGTTGTCGTAGTTGCCGAATCCATCGCTGTCAGGATCGTTGTGGTCACGTCCGGCATCGCGCAGAACAAGGTAGAAGATCTCGAGAGCAAGTCGCTTTTGTTCCTCCTCTGACAGCAACCCAAAGGTGCTGGGAGTGATCGGTGCGTTGGGGTTCGAGGAGACTTCTTTGAGATAATCCGCGCCGTTTGGACCCAAGACAAAGTCGGTGATGAACTGGGTGAAATTCAGGCTGCTGCTGGAAAGCCCCGTCGCGGCTCCGATGCCTGCCCCGACGATGAGATTGGCCCCTTCAAAGGTCAGGAAAGGGTTTCTCGCATTGCCGATGCTGTTGAGGCCTGAGCCTGTGCCATCGGCTAAATTGGAGCCCACACCGAGATCGAGATTCCGACCTGCCAGCACTTGCAGGGTGCCTTGACCACTGATCTGGATGTCGCCTGCCATCGGTGCCGTGCCAAGCAATTCCTGAGTCGTGACCACCAGATTGCCGGCACGATTGGCCGCCACGCGCGAGGCAGTGTTGGCATTGTAGGCAATGAGGTCACGTCCGGCAGCGACGATGCTCGTGTTCTGAACTCCGCCGACATGCTGCAAGTAAAGGGAGACATCGGCGATGTCACGGGAAGCAAACACACGCGAGAATTTGGGCGAGAAGAAGGTGAGTCCCGTGATGTCACCGCCAGCGGCGTAGATGCGTGCAGGCGTCGTGTCATTGCGATGCAACAAGCTCGGATCATGCCGTGATTGCTTGGTTTCAAGAACAGCCTGATCCCCGAGCGTGCCGCCCGATTCGCGGAAGAGTTTGTCGATGGCTTCGAGGAAATCCGCGCGGGTGCCCGTGGCTTCCACGGTTCCGACGAGACTTTGATAAGCGAAGGGCGTGAGTGGACCGGCCACCGCGTCAGGATCCGCATCCGAGACATTCAAGGTGGCGGCTCCCCAGGCAATGAAGGTGGTGCCGGGAGAAGGTGAAGCGAGGCCGACGGGGCGGAGACCATTCACACTGCCGCGGGTCAAGATATCCACGGTGCCGGTCGCCGAGGGGAAAAGATTCATGTTCCCGACCAGATTGATATCATCCGAGTAAGCGGTGATTCGCAGGGTCGGCGGCAGCAGCCCCACGACGGTGTTGAATGGTGCGACATCATTTTCCGCCAGACGCAACCAGGGCTGAAAGTTCGCGCTCGAGGTGCTGCGCTGAATCTGCTGGGTGGCAGCCCAGGCCTGCAGCAACGGCGTGTAAACATTGTTCACCGAAGCACCCGTGCGCAGGGTGACTTCGCCGCCCAGGGAGGAGACATTGACATCACTGTCTGCCGCGTAAGTGCTGAAGTAGGTTTTGTTCCAGTAACTGTTGCCAAGACCCGCAGGCAACAGAAACGGATTGGCAATGGGACCGAGCAACAGGTCGCCGCGCGCTGAGACATCAAATCCGCCTTTGCCCACAAACAAGGTCGTGGGCAGCCAAGTGTTCGAGTCGCCGGTGGCATTGATGCCGGAGAGTGAGCTGATGAGTCCAGGGGAACGTGTCGCATTTGTGGTGATCTGCCCGCCTGCACTCAAGGTTCCCCTGCCCCGCTCGACATAATAGATCCCGGCATCCAAGTTATTGCCAGCACGCACTCGCAAATCGCCGCCGCCGAGTTCGAGCAGGGTTTGATTCGAGGCCAGCGGATTTGCCAAGGAACCTTTGCTAACACGTGCGTTGGTTGGGACGACGCCATCGACATTGACAATGTTGTTTCCTGCCGAGAGAGACACATTGCCTCCGCCGAGGGCACCCACCCCTTGGAAGAAGTTGCTGAAGTCAATCCACCACGTGGTGGAGCCAATGGCAGAGCCAAAACCCGTCCGATCAAACTCGCCACTCTCATTCACATAACCTCGGCGATAGAGCCAGTTGTTGGGAAGCTCACGCGTCACAGCATTGCCGAGGCGTTCGATATTGCTGCGCGCCTGCACACTGACATTGCCACCCGCACTGCTGTAGAGTGCCGGGTAGTTTTGCTGGATGGCTCCGAGGGCACCTTCACCCCCGGCTTGACTGAGGGAGGGCACATCAAAGGTGCCTCCGAGGGTGGCATCCACCACGCGAGTGCCCGCACTGTAGATCGAGCTGAATTGATTGAGCAGTTGCACACTGCGACCCGCATTGATTTCGATGTCACCACTGCCGGTGCGGATGACTTGGAAATAACCACGTCCGCTGGCAATCACGGAAGTCGTCGTGGCATTGGTGCCGCCTGCGGCGATGCCAGAGCTGCCTTCACGTCCGAGCAACAACGAACCAACCCCAGCGCCGAGCGCACTGGCAGGCAAGACTTGGCGGAAATCCGCTGCGGTGAAATCAGCACCCGCGGTGAGGCGATAACTCCAAGACTGTGTGTTCACAGGCAACGCGGTGTTTTGATTGCTCAAACGAGCCAGCCACAGCCAAGACGCATCCGAACTCGCGAGGGTCGGGCTGAATCCATCACTCAAGGCATTGTAAAAGGTGAGGTTGCCCGTGGCGCGCAAGGTCAGCACTCCTGGAGCACTTTTGGCACCGTAACGGAAGGTCGAGAGATTCCAGTCGGCGGTGGTGTTGCTAACCTCGGAACCCAGCGTCAGACCACCCGTGCGATTGATCACCTCGGCTCCTGGAGCCAGCACGAAGACAGAGCTAAGCCCCGCATTGTTGGCCAGCAGCCGATTGGTGATCGCGGTGTAGTTTGCTGAAGTCGTGCCCGCCACTCCCAGAAACGCCTGAGCATCGGTGTGAATGCTGGTTTGCACCGTGCTCGTGATGGCGCCGCCAGAAGCGGTCAGATCATAGAGGCGATAACCCTCCACAACGATGCTCGAGGCATCGATGATGCTGCCTTGGATCGGATTCACCAAAACATCATTGAGGCCTGCATTCATCGGCGCACGAATGTGCAGTTTTCCACTGAACTGACCTTGATAAGCGCTGGATCCCAAGGTCTGCGCATCTCCCTGAATCTTGGCCGCGACCGAGAGATCCAGGAGGGAACCTGTCTGGATGTTCACCACGCCGGTGCCCGCGATGCCGTTGCGTTGTGTGCCTGATTCGAGAGTGATCGAGCCGCCTTTACCCGCGCTGTCAAAGTCCTGCCCCGCCACGGTGAGCCGAGCGCTGGATGAAAGGATGAGGTCGCCGCGTGAAGCGAGCTGGATCACCCCGCCTGTGCTACCCGAGGCATTGATGGTGCCGGTGACATTGATGCTGCCCTGATCCACCGAAAGACGGAAGTTACGAACTTGCGTCAGCCCATCCACCAGAACGGAAGAACTGTTTCGAACCCGCAGCGATTGGCTCTCCGTGAAGGATGCACTGGCCAGCGCGGTGCGCAGTGTTGCATACGAAGGCAAGGCACCGACATCCAAAACGAAACTGCCATTCACCCCACCCGAACCACCCTGACCGAGCAAGGTGCCGCTGTTGTTAAAGCTGCCCGCAGGCGCGGAAACCGAGAGAGAGCCAGCATTTCCTCCCGCCCCATTGGCCGCCAGATTGATCACAGCACTGGAGTTTACAATCACACTGCCGAGATTGGAGGAGAGGCTGATCTCACCCGCGTTCGTGTATCGAGTGACGTCGTAAAAGGTCTGCGCCGTGCCGCCTGCATCCAAACGATTGCTGACCGTGACATTGCCATTCGTCGCCGCGACATTCAGGGAACCTCCAGGCACCAGAAGACGGGTGCTGCTCGTCACGCTGGCGCCTTGAAGTGTCAAGCTCACGCCCAGGCTGCCACTGACACGATCCCCGATTTCATTCACCGGTGTCTGTAAAACCAAGGCCCCGCCTGCGGTGATGCCGTGCTGGGCAGCCAGTGTGCCGACGATTTGTGAGGTGTTGGCCGTCAGGGATCCCTGCGTGCTAAAACCACCACTGCCACGCACCTGAATGCCCCCCAATCCATTGAGCTGAACATTGGCGAATTGATTGACACGCAGTTGGTTAGCCCCCAGCACGAGACTTTCACTCTGAAACACCAGGGTTCCATTGCCGAGCACGGGGGCTGTGCTGACCACGGTGCCGTTGGTGCTGTTATCCAAGACGATTTGTTTCGCCGTGAAGGTGGTGGTGCCACTGCCCTGATTCAGCCCGCGAATCTCACCGGCGCTCAAAGTCAGGCTCGCTAAGCTGCTGCTGCCGATGCTGCCGGTTCCATAGATATCAATGGACGAATAGCTGCGCAATGAAACCGACTTGGCGGTGGCCAGACTTCCAAGCAGGGTGTTATTCAGAACCAATCCAGGATTGGCCAACAGCGAGCCGGTGCCGAGCTGCAGGCTGATGCGACCGCTGTTGAGCACATACGCATTGGCCGAAAGAATAGCCGTGGAGGCAAGCGAGGTGGCCGTGGTGGTGGTATCGAGCGTCAAACTTCCGCCTGTGATTTGAGCACCCGCCGCAATCGTCAAGGAAGGCCCTGCGGTGCTGGTGACATCGGTTCGGATCACCGTCGCCTCTTCCTTTTGAGACACGCGCACCACCGTGCCATTGCCACTCACGGCAAAGGATTCCGCATTGCCGGTGAGCGTGCCACTCGAACTCAAACTGGAGTTGGTGGAGAGGGTGATGTTTTGAGTCGCTGCCAGGGTTAAGTCAGGTGCCGTGAGGGTGGAGCCTGCATTGTTGAGCGTGATGTTGCTGCTGGTGACAGAAAGCGTCGTTCCCGTGGCGGTGCGGGTTCTTTTACCACCGATGATCAAACTCTCCGCATTCCAAGAACTGAGGGTTTGTGCGTTTAAAGAGATGGTTCCTGGAACGCTCGCTCCAGGCGTAGCAGTGATCACCACATTGCCGGGAGCATTGATGTCGATGCTGGCTCCACGACCCACCACCGCGCCAGCAGCGTTCGTCAGAGGCACCGACGACACGCTTCCCAGCAGGCTCATGGATTGTGTCGCCTGCAATAGCAGATAACCCGAATCCTGAGGCAAGCGGGGCGTGGTGATGTTCAGTCTTTCGGCCGCATTTTTCAGAAAGGTATTGGCTGACAGCGGTTGATACTCTGCCCGCTGGTTGATGACCGCAGCGGAGGCCAACTCAAAGCTGGTGGAGAGCGTGGGCACCGTGCGGGTGGAGTTCAGATCGTTGAAGGCATAACCGGAGACGAGACTGGTGCCGTCCGCAGCTTCACTCGAACCCGAAGGCACTTCTGTTTTCGGAGTGACCAGCACACCGCCCGGCAACAAAGCGTAGCGAGCAGGCAGGAGGGTGTAAAAACCAGCGGCGAGAGTGTCGCTTCCTGCCAGATAAATTCGATCCCCCACGTGCAGCGAGCTGTTCGAGTATCCGGCCCCGGCGTCCTTGATCAAGTTGGTGGCTGCAGTGAGGGGATTGTAAGGAGCATACGGCGAGTGATTCGCCTCATAATCAGGAAGGATCGCAAAGCTGCCCTGAGACTCCAAGACATCGACCGGCCCGCCATTGCCTTCGATCCAACGATAGGCAAAGAGGTCACCGCCGCCGCGCAGATCCACGGTCGCTCCAGAGGCCATGCTGATGTTGGCACCGGAGATGTTGATGATCTTTTCAGGCAATCCACCCGCAGTGATGTCAACGCCCCGAGGATCAATCCATGTCGTGCCATCCAAACTCACTCCATAAGGAATGATGATGCCTTTTCCTGTCGCAGGATCCACGGCCGAGACCGAAGTCACACTGGTCGCCCCGAGCGTCAACTGAGTGGTGACAGGCAGGCTTGAGGTCGTGCCCGCCAGCAAGTCACGTGGGGCTGTGCCGGTGCCATCCCAACCTAAATTGATCGTGCCAAATGGCGCACGCAGCGTTCCCTGCTGCTCAATCACGGAAGCATAAAGACTGAGCGTGCCGCCCGCTGAGAGTGGGAGTTGGCGTGATCCTGAGGCTTGAATCGTGATGGATCCGTTTTGATTTACTCCCCCACTCAGATAATCATAAGCCACGACCAAGAAGTCATTGGCTGTCGTGGGATAAATCTGTCCCGCACGCAGGGTCAACTTGCCTGCCATGTTGAAGATGCCATTGCCAATGATGTCGCCATTGTCAGCCGCCAGCGTCGCTTCTCCGATGTTTTGCAGACTGGTGGTTCCAATCTCGAGATGATTGGCAAGAATCGCCAGCTTTCCAGCTCCCGTGGTCGGAGCCACATTGGTGAAGGGCAACTGACTCAGACGATCTTCGGGTCGCACAGGCGGCACGAATTCAGTTCCAAGGGTGGCGGCCGCTGCACGGATCGTCACACTGTCCGTGGCCCGAAGCACACCGCTGTCTGCCAAATGCACAAACCCACGAGCTTGAAGGGTCACAGGACCACTGAACTCGACCGCACCACCGAGAGTGAGTGAATCAAAGCCGCCATTGGCAAAGGTCTCCACACTGAAGAAGCCACGTGAAATCAAAGGGGTGCCACCAGGACCTTGCAGGGCTTTGCCAATCGCCAACGCACTGTCAGGGAAAGGCGTGGCAATGTTCAGACCACTCTGTTTGACGAGTAAATTGGTGTCGAGAACCGGAGGAACCACATCGGGCAAATAGAACCGCCCAGAGGAAACATTGAGATGCCCTCCCAGAGCGGTGCTTCCACCCGCATTGGCACGCAGAGTCGCATCCGAGGCCAACATTTGCCCCCCCTCGAGATGAATCGTTCCGCCATCACTGTCCACACGAGTCGCGACCGTGACCACCCCATAAGGAAGACTCAGGCCATTGCCCCGAACGACACTTTGATAAGTGATGTTGGGATTGGTTTGTGTGGGCTGTAAATCCAAGACGCCCGTCGCACCGGAAGCATCCAGCACGGCACCGGAAGCAGCGGCGATGTTGCCTGCCACATGAATCTCACCCCCATCCAAGACCTCCCCTAACCGACGATTCAAATGCACGGGATCAGGCACGAGCAGGCGAGTGCCAGCGGTGGAAAGCACACTTTGGCTTCCCAGATACACGGTGGTGAGCGCTTGGGTTTGATCTCCAAACAGAAGCGGAAACGAAGTTCGACTGCCACTGATGTTGATGTGTCCACCTGCCGCGTAGATGGAGCCAAGAACTGTCACCGTATTGCCATCGACAGACACGGAGCCACGAGGATCCGTGCGAATGATCGAACCAGCGCCCAACACGACATCTCCACGAATCTCCAGACCATCAATGCCATCCACCCCTGCGGCCTCAAGCTCTAGATGCGTCTGCGCGCGCAACCCCACGGGATTGCGAATGATCTTGGTGCCCAAAGCACCTGTCGTCGGATCGATCGTAGCAACAATGTTGTCAGACACGGGTTCAATGAGGGTTCCTGGGGCGACATAGAGCCCTGGGATAAACTCCCCTGGTGTTCCTGTCGCCAATCCCAATCCCGTGAGATGGAAGTCAGCAAAACCACCTTTCGTAAAGAAATCAGGATTCAGCACCAAGCTATCTGAATGAAGCGCTGTGCCGCCCACCTGAATGAGCTGCGCCTGCACATGCAGCTTCCCACCATCATGGCCGGCATACCCCAGCAGTGTCGAGTTCAGGGTCAGCCTGCCACCGGTCACATAGCCCAGCGTCGGGTCCTGCCCCGTGAAAACATTGAGTGTTCCGCCATGGCCATAGGTCGTCTGAGCCAATCCATTCAGCAGCACTCCTCCCGAGACATTCAACGTGCTGCCTGTGGCGAGATTGGCGCTGTAAGAATTCAGCGTGATGGTCCCGCCATGAATCGCTGTGGGTGAAGTCAGACGACCAGCCACACCCGCCCGATCATCCAACAAAAGCCCAGCGGTGCTCAGCGTCGCCGCACTGCCCACTGTGATCAAACCACGCCCGACATTCGCTGGAGGAGCCGTCGCAAAGGGATCACGCTGAATCGCTGCTGCAGCTGAAGGGGAGATGTTATACGCCGTGAGATTGATCTGCCCGTTCGGGGCGATCAAACTGCCTTGAATATTCAGATTCGCTCCAGCGAGCGTGATGAAATTGCGTGGCGCAGCTCGCAGAGTGACGCCCACTGGAACATGAATGTCACCGTCCACGTTCTCCACCGTGAACCGACCAAACCCATCTCGGGTCAACAGTTCAGGAGCGAGCGACACATTTGCCAAACGATCAGATCGGAGCGCGAAAGGATTGCCATTGGCATCGAGAGCAAAGGCATCCGCAGCGATCGGCGTCGCACCGCTTTCAAACGTGATGGTGGGTGGGGTGGGGGAAAAGATCGGATAGATGGGCGTGAGCAATTCCTGAGCTTGAAGCTTCAAGATAAACTCACTCGGCCGTGGCCCCACCTCTCTTTGATAAGGGCCTGGAGTTGTTCGGCCAATGAAACGACCATCCAATGCCACGGAAGGCGCCGTGATGCTCAGCTTGCCTCCATTCGCGCCATGCAAATAACCTGGATCAAAATAAGGCCCACTGGGACGAACGGGATTGTTAAACTGATCGACCACACCCCATTTGAAAGACGTGGTGTTCGATCCACTCGGCAAGATGCCAGTGTAAGCAATGTCAGGTGTGGCATCTGCAATATCGAAGATCCGATTGCCAGCGACCAACTTCGTCGTTTCAAGGGTCGCGCCCGTGTAATTAATCCAACCGCCAGACGTGTTGATCTCAGCGCCAGTCTGAACCACCACGGAACCACCGGCATTGAGATCCACCGTGCCCCCAGCAATCGTCAATTCACCCACCGTGCGTTGGATGTTATTCACGTAACCGGAGATGTCAGCCAGAGGTGTTCCGACCCAAGTTTTGCCGTTGTAGGTGCCGGTGTTGCGGATGTCCACCGTGATCGATTGGCCACGCAGCGGCCCATCGCGCTGCAAAGGCGAACCCGCCAACTCCGCTGAACGCAAATCCAGTGTGATCAGGAACTTATCAACGGAGACATTCACATCGGTCGAACCGGCCACATTGAGCACCGCATTGGTATCGACGTAGATTTGACCACCCGAATGAACGAAGAAGCTCTGTGGAATGCTGCCAGGAACATAATTCCAAATGCCTGCATCCACGGATACCAAACCGTTCGGAGCCAACAGCACCGAGTCCTTATCAAAGTGCACCGCTCTTCCCTGGATATTCACCTGGGAACGCAAAGCCAACTCTGTTCCGATGACTGTCTCGCTGCTGCTCAACTCGGGCAAAATCTGAGTCACACTTCCCTCTCCGAGTTTGACGGTGCCTGTGTTCCTGAAAAGAAACGGAGGATTGTTGGGCAACAAAACTGGATCGTAAGCAGTGTTGGTGACAGCGTCATAATTGGCGAGTAGATCCACACGACCATTGAGCGCCACCGACGTGCTGCTGTTGATGAAGCCATTTTGCTCAACGGTCTTTCCTGTGAGCGTCACATTCGCGCGTTGAGCTTCGATGACACCGTTGTTTTTAACCGTGCCAGCATACTCAGGCACAAGAGACAGTGGATCGACCACAGCACCCACAAAGGTATCCAAACCACGCAAACTCGGATCACTGCCGCTGTGAGCGACGAAACCGACTTGCAAACCCGCCGCCAGGATGGTCTGGCCATCCGGGGTCGAGATCGTGCCATTGTTCGTCACATTGGCACCGACCAGCACCACACGTCCTCCGACATTGGCTGCCGATGTGGGGGCTTCGATCCTTGCACCTGCCTGCACGACCACATCCCCACTGCGACCATTCACAGAAGCAGGGGGCGTGAAACTCGGAGTCGGTCCGCGATTGCCTGCATTGAGAGCCAAGGCCGAGAAGAGAAACTGGGCATCGGGATTGTTCAGCAGGCCACGATTGATCAAATTGTCATTGATGGGCAAAGCGGAGGCGACAAATCCATGGGCATTCACCTGACTGCTGCCGCCAAAGATGATGCCATTTTGATTGATCACATAAACCTGCCCAGGAGCTTCGATTTTACCCAGGATCTGCGAGGGCCGACCGGTAGGATCATTGATCTTGTTGAAAGCCACCCATTGAGTCTGATTGGCGCCTCCCGCGCTTTGATCGAACTTGAGCGTGGTCTCTTTGCCGATGTTAAAAGTCTTCCAATTCAGCAAAGCCTGCTGCGCGGTCTGCACGACCGTGACCGTCGTGCGATCAGGGGTCGTCGTTTGCGTCGGAAGTTGTGCACCTTTCCAGAGATCCGGATTGGTGATCACTCCAGGGGTCGTCGAGACACCTGGATCAATCTCCAGACCGTTTTGACCGAGACCGTTCGGCACGTCGGGCAAACCCACGCCCAGATTGTTGGGTCCGTTCAAGGCCGCTTGCCGCGCGGCTGCTTGCATCGCCCGCACGGCAGTTTGAGCAGCGCTGGTGCGCATCAAAAGGTCATTCGCGTTGGATCGGTTGGATTGCACATTCGCGGGTGCACTGCCAAGTCCTGTCACCGCAGGCTGACCCGCCGTGGTCGGCGCACGTCCCCCGCCTGAACGTAGAATATCACGCGCGATGGCTGGAGGCAGTGTGCTGAACGTGATCAGCGAGATCGTGAATCCTAAATGAAGCCAACGATGCTGCTTCCGAAATTGACGAAGCGCTTGAAGAATGTTCATGGGCGTGAGGATGTTGAAGATTGATTTTGCAGCAGCTGTTCAAGGGCCGCTGACTGAATTGAGAGCGGGTGCTCTTTCAAAAGTTTGGCCAAGTAGGCCTGGCTGTTCGCACGCAGTTTTTCCTGGCGCAGTTGTTGAGTGAGTTGAGGTCTCACTTGCTCAAACGTTGGACGGTAAGAAGCACGCGCGTCCAAAAGCTTCAAAATATGCCAACCATCTTTCAGGCGCACAGGTGCGGAAATCTCCGCTAACTTTAACTTCTCCACTTGTGCACGCAGTTCAGGATCAATCTGACTCTCAGACACCCAGCCGATTTCACCCCCACGTGCTGCACTCACAGTTTCTTGGCTCTGCTCTTTGGCGATTTGATCAAAGTCCGCTTTCTTGACTTTGAGCAAGGCTTCAATCTCCGCCAACTTGGCTTCCGCACCCGTGGCCTCAGCGATGAAAATCTGTGCGAGCCGATAAGTCGGCGGTTGTTTCAGACGCTCCCGATTGGCTTCATAGGCGCTCTTGAGCTCAGCCTCATCAGGGTAGCTGGCAGGCGGTTGCGCGAGGTCCTCCAGATAACTCTCTGTGATGACGCTGTCACGAGACCGTGCAATCTTCGCAACGATCTGGGGTTGCTCCTGCCATTTTTTATCCTGCGCTTCTTTGAGAACGAGCTTCTGAACGAGAGAAGATCGCACGATCTGTTCCACCAATTTCGGATCTGCACGCAAAGACTCGCGTTCACCAGGGCTTAAACTGTTCAAGGAATCCAGCACCTCTTCGGCAGTGATTTCAATATCACCGAGTCTGCCGACCGTGGACTCCCCGGCAGCCCCAGCATTCAGAGAAAGCGCGAGCAGCAACACCAGGTTCAGCCATTGCCAATAAAGTCTCATCGCAAATTGGGTTTCTGCACTTCAGCGGCAGCTTTCTTTTCCTCTTCACTGGATTTTGTTGGCACCGTTTGAGTCACCTCGGCGGCCTTGCCATCCTTGTCCGCAAAAGGATTGTATTTGCTGTCCTTCAACCTGTCACCGTAGTCCTGCACATAATTCTGCAGCTTCACTTTGGTGAGTCCAATGAAGGGCTCGCGTGCCGTGAGCGCGGTGCCGAGACCGAAGCTTTCGAGCCGATCCAGAATCTCACGACCTGTCTCATAGAGTTCTAGATTTTCTCGCTCACGTTCCGCCAGTTTTCGTTCGGCCAAGATGGCCTTCGAAGCAGACTTCGCACGCAAGGCTTCACGCTCTTTTGCGATCTTCACCACCTCATTGTAACCAGACTTCCATTTCTCCAAAGCTTCGTTCAGCTGAGCAATCTGCTTTTCCTGCGCCTCCTGTTTCACCTTGAGGGCGTCGATCGTTTTCTGAGAAGCCTCCTGCTCTGCGATGGCATCCTTGGTCAACTTAGCCACCTTCTTATTTAATGTATCAATCTCAGAGGTGAGTTGGGTAATCTTCGCCTCATTGACCAATTGATTTGCCTGCAAGGTCGCACGCTCTGTCTCTGCCGCACGAAGTTGCAGCATGGTGTTCTTCAACGTGTCCC
Organism: Verrucomicrobiaceae bacterium; assembly: GCA_027483245.1. Taxonomy (GTDB): domain Bacteria; phylum Verrucomicrobiota; class Verrucomicrobiia; order Verrucomicrobiales; family Verrucomicrobiaceae; genus Prosthecobacter. The sequence continues at coordinate 13,132 of JAIXVB010000148.1, forward strand.
GCAGTCGCTGATTGGGATCCACAGGCGCAGCCGCTTGCAGGGAGCCAAGGCTCAGAATAACAAAGAGAGTGTAAAGTAATTTCATGACTAGAATTTAGCGCTGAGATCAAGCTGGAAGATGCCTGAGCGAAACTGCGGACCTGCGATCTGGCTTGCGTTGAAGTAACGGAAGGCCAATGACACCCGAGGAGACAAGGCCAGGGCGGCCCCGATGGTGTAACCTTTCATGTTGGTGCCGCCACCGCCGAAGTCCTGATCATTGAAACCGTCCACGACAGCATCTGATTCAATGTGGCGATAGCCCACGTAACCCAACCAATCCCCGCGAGTAGCCAGTTCAGGTTTCCCCACACGGAGATTCAAATAATAGGCCGTATCACCGCCCTCGAACTGCCCACTCGATCCACGATTGTTGATTCCCAAGGTTTCCAGATTGGTAGAATCGAAGGCCAGATTCTTCAAATACTCACCAAGGAGTGAAACTTGGAAAGGTTCGAATCCGTCATAGTTCAAACGACCGGTGATGGAGTGAATCCGGAATGGAGTCGCAAGACCGAAGTATTGAAACTGGTTCGTCGTGCCGCCATTATTGGTGGCATCGGCCAGGATGCGACGCAGAAACATATAGGTGTTCCCCTTTTGAGCGAAGCTCGGGCGGCTGTGGTCGGTGTCGCCAGGATCTTCTGCGTTGCGAGGAACAAAGGGAGTCGAGAGCTGACCTTCGACGTTGCGGAAATCGTAATAGGCGGTGCCAATTTTGAGATTCCAGTCTTTGCTCATTTTCCAGTTCACCCCGACCTGGGCTGCGTTCAGCCACTTGTCACGGCTTTCAAACTTAACGGGCTGGTTCGACGCGAACTGCAAGTCCGTGTTGAAAATTGGGAATGAACCCAAGGTCAGGAACGGATCAATACCTTCGGTGATTTCATGGTGGGCCTGAAGAACCAAACCATCAAAGCCAAGATCGTCAGAGTAGATCGCCGTCGTTGAGAAGAAGGGATTGTCAAAGCGACCGATGGAGATCGCCAAGCTCTCCACAGGTTCCCAGCGCAAGAAAGCGCGATCCAACCAGATTGCATATTTTGAAAAGTTACCACCTTGCTGCGAAAAATTGCCACCAGGGCCCAGATTGGTGCCTCCGAAACTTTGATTGCCGGAGACCGGATTGTTTGAATCTCCCGTGCCAAGACGGATGCCCAGAGTGAAATGATCATCGAGATCAATCTCAGCCCCAAAGCGCAAACGAAACCGTGTGCGTTGGCGATCTTCAGTCGTGTTATACTGAGGCGAGAACAGAGGATTGGAGATGGATGAGGTGTCAAAAGCCGGGCCTGTATTGAGCACGTTGAAATTTGGGAAGGCTCCCGTTGCATCATTGCCGTTGGGAAAACCGATGTGCTCGTAGCGGACTCGAAAATCTGCATGAGGATGAAAGGCGACTACCCATTCAGGCAGGGCATACTGCGGAGCCAAAAGCTTGTTTTCTTTGGCCTCCTTCAAGAGCTCTTCTTTGATTTGTCCGCGCAGTTCATCCTTCACCACCTCCGGCACATAAGTAACACGCACTTCATCATCAGAAGCAGGCGGGGCCTCGGCGGCGGTTTGCGCCGCACTGAAGAGCTGCTCACGCTCTTGTTGAGCCACCTGTGCGTCGGCTTTGGCCAAAGCAATCATGTCTGCAGCATCGGCCTGCGTCAGCACCCCACGCTCCACCAGACGATTCACCAAGTTGATGGCGAAACTTTCAGAAAGCTGCACACGCGGTTGCGCAGCAGGAGCGAGGGTTTCCGCAACGGCTGCATTCTCTTCGGCCACAGGAGCTTCCACTGGCAGAGGTAAAAGTTCATCAATGGAGGGCGGCTCGTCCTTTTTAGCTTTCGCAGAAATCGGATCAGCCACCGGAGCAGGTTTGGCCGCAGCAGGCGCGGTTTCAACTCCCGTGGAGCGGGTGGCTGACAGAGCCATGAGACCTGCGATGAAGAGTAATGGAGCGTTTCGGGAAAAGAACATGGGCTTTAAAACAGTCAGTTGGGGCGCCGTGCAGTGAGGCGGAGAACAATGGGCTTGGGCATATCAGCGGGCGGAGGCTCACTGAGGCGGAGACCCGTGAGAATTTCGTTTTCGATCACGTTGTCGAGGCTGCTATCTCCGGTAGAACGGGCAAGTTTAGCGCGCGAAATGCGTCCTGTTTCGTCAGGCCAAATCCGCACTTCGATGCGGAGATCAGCGCGACTTGTCTGGCGATTGTTACGCAGAGCATCAGCGATGCGAGTCTGCACTTGAGCTGCATACCAACCAAATTTGCTACCACCGCCGCGGCGTCCGCCGCCACCGCCGAGACCGTTGCCGCCACGACCTCCACCAGGACCACCCAGACCGAATCCATCGGCGGGGCCATTGCCTACGATACCCGTGGATAGATCAGGAGCCGATGGCGGCTCATCGGGTGTAGCCTCGGCGGGTTTGGGTTCGTCTTCAGGCACAGGCTCTTGCTCGACCATCTTCTCTTCCTGTTCCTCTGGGGGTGGGGTTTCCTGCTTGGGCGGAGGTGGGGGCGGCGGGGGCGGAGGAGGTGGCGGCGGCAATGAAATGCGCACCATGTCGAAGTTCTGACGTTTGGCAGGAGCGCTGCTTTTAGAAAGCAGGCTAGGCACAAAAACACCCGCACCGACCAGCACGACCAAACCAGAGACGATGAGCCAGCGATAACGCTGGAAAAACGTGCGGTCGTCTTCTTCATCAAAGTCGTATTGGCTCATAAGCTTCCTTTATTTGGGTGGCTGTGTGGCAAGACCAATCTGGTTGATGCCCAGACGTCCGACGATGTTGAGCACCTCCATGATGCTTTGATACTGAGTGGCACTGTCACCCCGCACCACGACTGGCACTTCAGGATTGGCAGCTTTAATTGCCTCGAGCTTTTGCTCGAGTTGCTCCAAGGTTACAGGGATCGTGTTGAGAAACACTTTCCCTTCGTTGTTCACCGTGATGGCTTGGCTCTTCGGCGCGTTCAGTGGCGGGGTCGCAGCGCTGCCCTTGGGCAGATTCACCTTGATGCCTTGAACCCCAGCGGTCGTCATGATGATGAAGATCAGCAGGAGAACCAGGTAAAGGTCCACCATCGGGGTGACATTGATGTCATCGTAGCTTTTATCGTCGGCATTCATGACACATTATTCGTTAGCGGTTGGATAGGCCTCAGCGATGCGGGTGACAAACTCATCAATGAAGATATGCATGGCACTCACGGCCTCCTTGATGCGTGTGCTCAGATAACTGTAAGCAAAGAGCGCTGGAATCGCGACAGCCAGGCCCGCCACGGTCGCGAGAAGCGCACCAGCAATGCCGGGAGCGATGGAGTTGATCTCGACTTCACCGCTTTGAGCAATCACGGCAAATGTGATCATCACCCCAATCACCGTTCCAAGCAGTCCGAGGTATGGACCACCCGCAATGCCAATGGTGAGGAAAACAAGGTTGCTGTTGAGCTTCTGCACTTCACGCACCTGCCCACCATCGAGAACCGCCCGGATCGCCTGAATGGAGCGCCCTGAAAGCCCGCCGAATTGGCCAGGGGCAGCCGTGGCGATGCGTTTCTGAATCTCTTGCGAACCAATGTGGTAGAGATGGAACAGCGGTGACTGACGAATGACTTTCACTTTTTTACCGGTGACCTTACCGCCCAGAGTTTTCACATTGTTTTCATCGGCATGATCGAGTGCGGTGATGTCCGTCGAGATGTTCTCCCAGAGTTCAAGAAAGACCTTGGTCGCTTTGCTGATCTTGTTCAAATAGATCAGTTTTCCAATGGTGATGATCCAGCCCACAACCGCCAGGATCCCGCAGAGAACAATGACGACCCAACCATCAAAGGTGAGGGATTTCGAAATGTCGGCAAAGAGCGACAAATGCTCAGACAACTCACTGTGCTCACTATCCGAACCTTCGTCTTCTCCAGCAATCAGAAGCTTTTGGGCATCTGCACTTGCGCCTTGATTGATGGCTGAAAACGCAATCCATCCCACAGGGCGAGCCACTTTAGCCAGTTGAAGTTCATCCAGTTCACCGGAGAAGCCCAGCGCTTCTCCACCCGCCACACCGCCAGGATCTTTGCCAATCACGGTGGGACCTTTCAAGGCCGGCAGACCGACGTTGAGGGTAGCGTAGGATTTGCCGTCCAAATAAAGCGTGGTGGTTGTGCTCGAGGCAACCACAGCAAGATGATGCCAGGTGTTCACCGTGATCGCGGTTCCTGCTGTGCTACGCTGTGCACTGCCTGCCGTGGTGATCTCCACATAAGGCACGCCATTGTTGTCACCGATCACCCATGCGTTATTGCCCTCACGCTTGGAGAAGATCACGGCATTGGCCTGAAGCGCCAAAGGCTTGATCCATGAGGCGAAAGTAAACTCAGCCCCGGCGGCGAGATCAAGCAGTGGAGACGCAGGAATCGTGATCGGCGTCTGACCCGTTAAACGCACTGCACCACCAATCAAAGCTCCTCCAACAGGCACACCGGCGGTTTCCGCCTTGAGTCCATTCGCCGTAGCATCCGTCGGCGGTCCAGCCTGTTCCGAGAAGTGATACACCAGGGTTGTATTGGCATCATAAGTGCCTTTGGAATCTTCCACCTTCACCGCTTCTTCAACGTTGCCGTAGTAGAGCCACACGTTGGTTTGAGCCCCCGATTTCACCTCTGGGATCTTCACCCAAACATAGGCTTCATTGAGCAAGCTGTCATACTTCTCAATGTGATAGGTCAGCTCGGTCTTATCATCTTCGGTGATGAAACGGATATCGCTGCCATCTTCCTTGGCCGCGAGGAATTGGAAGTTACCATCGTGCAGACGAACAAGCACTGCGGCACTGCCAATCGGGTCAGTGATTTTTCCACCGGCATCGCCAGCATCAAGGGTGATCTTTTTGCGAATCGGCCACTTGGGATTCCACCATGAGGCAGCATCGACGCTGGTGGTGAGCGTGAACAAGGTAAGAAGGATGAAGCGTGTGAGAGTCATGCGAATCATGGGAAAAATTAAAAATCGGCGAGAAAACTAATGCCTATGAACAGTTCACCGACATCGGTGACGCCCTGCTGAATCAGCGGAAGACCTGCATCCAGCGAACCGCTAAGATGGTCTAAAATACGAAAGCTTGTTCCGACGCCGACACTGGCCAGCGCAAAGGCGGATTCCTGCTCAGGCAAAGGTTTGTCGATGGTCAAATAACCCGCCTCCGCAAAGGCATAAATACGCCATTCCGTCTTCTCATCATCCTTCTTCTTCAACAAGGATGGACTGCGAAGCTCAACACTGCCAACAACACCACTGTCACCGACCGAGGTTGACTCCAAATAACCACGCACGGTGCTAGCACCACCTGCAGCAAACTGTTCGTTGCTAATGAGAGGGCCAGAACTCACCTGCGCCTGGACAGAGGCAAACCCCTGAAAACCACCCGCGAAGTCATGAGTGTGAGATAGGTCACCACGGAAATAAATATAACCGTCATCGGCAAGGTAACGTCTCTGTTCAAACTCCTGATTGCTCGAACCAAATCGAGGGATGTGAAAGTTCAGTGCCCCATTGAACTCCGTGCTGTATTTTTTCTCAATCCACGTTGCCGCATAATTGAGGCTGAAGGGATAATAGGTGATCCCCAAATCCTGCGGCACTCCCGCCACGATCAAACTGGGTTCAAAATACTTATAATCGAACCCAAAGCTCAAGCTGTGATACAGACCTGGCTTGTCTGGCAGTTTGGTGGTGAGTCGCAGACCAAGGCTGTGACCACGTCCCAAGGAAATGGAATCACCCAGGATGGCAACTTCACTGTTTTGACGAGAGCCTTGCAGAGTCAATGTCCAGTCTTCATGGCCTGGGATGCGTGCCAAATAATAGGCCGAATAGACTTCCGCATCCTCACGACGTTCAGGGGCAAATTGGAAGCTGCCGCCAATCGCATGACCCAATTGCCAGAGGTTGCTGTAGCTCAGACCTCCCGTAACACGCCACGGCGTGGTGTTCGCATTGTAACGATTGTTGACTTCAAGGCTGCCTTGCAACGGAAATTTATCTTCGACATTCAAATCAATGTCCACGGTGCCGGGGATAGCGCCAGCACGCAGAGCAGGTGTCACGCGCAGACCCGCCTGTGAGTTCAAAGCCACGATGTCACGATTGACATCGTTGAAGTTAGGAACCGTGCCTTCTGCCAATGAGGGCGCTCGTTTCTTCAAACGATCCAAATCATAAAAACGAGATCCGTGCACACGCAGACGGCCAACGGTGGCTTCTGTCACCTCCAAGACCACGATGCCCTTTTTGACTTTTTGTTGAGGGATCGTCACCGTGACGGTGGAATACCCCTGATCTCGATATGCTTTTTCCAGGGCTGCACGGGCGGCATCCACATCCTCAGGGGTTCGCTCAGGGCCGAGGTAAGGATAGACCGCTTTTTCGACACTGCGTCGATCCAGCTTATGCGCTCCCTGCACTCGATATTCGGTGATGTACAGGCCAGAGGCAGCTTCCGTCGCCTCTTCTTGGGCATGAAGAAGCTCCGCACTGCTCATCAAGAACATGGCGAGAACCAGGAGCTTGAGCAGTCGGAGCATTGGAGATGAGGAAGATGGAAGGTCGAGTTTCACGAGAAGGTACACTCCGCACGTGCGGTCATGGCTTTGAGCTGTGACAGGAGAGGCTTTGAAGATCAGTGTGGGTGCTGCCACGCACCCACACTGGGTTGTTGGTTGCTGTCGGGAGAGCGCCCACCAAAGGGGCCAAATCAGTTATTTCGGCACCACAAGACCACCATCAGTGAAGCGCTTTACGCGGAAGTTTGCGTCATTGAAGAGCCCGCTTTGAGTGGCATCGAAATCGCGGATGCGATCACGCACAGCGTTGGCAAAACCAAGCTTAGGCTCGACCAACCCGGATTGCGGCTTGAGGATACGATTGTAAAGCCAAGCCGTGTAAGTCCCATTTTGGACATTGGCATTCGTCAGCTCAACACCATTGAAACGGAGAGCTACACCACGATTAGCGGCAGGAATCACTCCATTGTTGCCAAGAACACGATTGTTGGCATCTCCCGGAGTCACATAACCGATGTAATACCCCGCTGTCGCGTTCGGGTAAGTTAACTCGTTTTGATTGGTGTCTGGATTGAAGAACTGACCTTTGTAAGCATTGGGTCCCAGAACCGTGGTCAAGACAGCTGCCAGATTCGCACCTGAGTTGTAACCGCCGCTGCCGACTGGCACCGCCAAAGCTGCGCTGGTGCTCGGCTGCTGATTGATGGGCCAGAGTTCATGACTGCCAACGACTCCACCGTACGTGATACCACTTGCAGTGGTTTGCGCTGTGCTAAAGGTAGGAAACCACACCGATACATTGGTGGTCGTTCCAAGGCCAATCTCGGTATAGGCACCAAAGCGTTGGCCAGCGTCCGTGTTGCGTCCAATCGCAAAGACACGCTGATTGGCATGATCGCCCGTGTAGTCACCTGTGAGCTGAGCCAGAGAAACCGAGCCCGTGGTGTAAAGCAACTGTGCCAATTGAGTCGTGATGTTGGGTTTGTAGGTTCCAAACTCATAACCAGTACCATGTGGATTCACAGGTGACCCTGGATAACCAGGACTTGCATAGAAACCAAGAGGCGAGATGCCAACAATCTCTTCAACAATCGGGCTATAAGTCACACCTTGGAACACACCGTTGAAAGGTGATGTGGATTGAAAGTTGGTTGAAAAACCAAAATCTGCTTTAGCCACCACATACTCTGCGGGGTTGTTGGAAGTGATCGGATTCGGCAGTGCACCACCGACAGGAGCATCCTCGGCCAGCCCATTGGATGCCACAAAGCGTTGATCGGTGTTTCCAGCAATCGCAGCGATGCCCGCAAGAGCACCGGAGAACGAAACTTTAATGATGTATTCATTCTCTGGCGTCGAACTTGCAGAAGCGGGATAATAACCTCTCCAAACTCCGAAGTTGGATGTAGCCACGGTCGTCGCATTTGTGACCAAGCCATTGACTCCACTGCCATTGCCACGATAAACCCAACCAGGCTTGAGCAAGTTTGAGATGGCGATTTGTGTGGCAACTCGATCGCCATTCGAGCCAACGATGTGAACAGTGGTTTGAGCGGCAGCTTCATGAGCTCCCGCAATGACCAGGGCGCTGAGCGCGAGTGTTTTGAGCATTTTCATAAGATTGATTTGATAAAGAATGAGTTGGTATTGAAAGAAGATGGGATGCAGTTAATGCACTGGAGGTGACTCAAGGTGCCTTCTTGTTCAGCGTCACCGCCCCGGCTTCGCCTGTGCCGTCACGCACCTTCGGTGCAACACTGAGGAAGTGACCATAACCACCTCTGCCAACACCCTTTTGGTAGATCACACCCGTGAAGGTAGGTTTGGTGCCGTTGGTATCCGTGAAGGTGCCAGTGAACAGACCGGTTGCCTGAGCAATGGTAAGCGTCACGGCCTTGCCAGTGCTGGTCGGATAAGTCACCTTGTCCTTGGAATCAATATTCACTCCGTAGCTAAGGTCTTGAGAGAGCAAACCATCGAAGAATTTAAGATCTGCATTCCCATTGGTTGCATTGATGGCAGGCAGAGGCCCGGGCAGCGAACTCGCCGTTGTGCTGACAACATACTTTGCCCCCTCAACGACCGTCGAAAGACCTTCGGGCCAGCCATACGGGTAATGTTGGACGTTTTGGAACGGACGGAACCAGAACAGATTGCTGCCGCTGAAATCCGATTCCGGCAGGGTTGAATTGAGCGTGATGTTACCACCGATCGAGCCTGCTTTCGCATACAGTTCAGCGTAGAAAGGCCAGACCAGATCTTTCCAGAGTAAACCTGAGGCGGTCACCTTGGTTCCATCGGCCAGCGTTGCTGCCAAAGTGATGGTTCCATTGGCTTTGATCGAAGCCGTGCCCACGCCGTCACCTTGAGGGAAGTCCTGTGCTGTGAATCCAGGCTGATTGGATTGAGCAGGGAAAATAACCGTGTAAACACCTTTGTTCTCAAGATAAGTGGCAGGCACTGAGGTCGCGGCCGTCTTGCCATCAAAACCCACGCGATCTGCTTCGATGGCTGCCGTGGCAACAATCGCAGCGCGACGATACTCGGTGACGCTGCCGGTGATTTTATTGCGCGGCGCGTTTTTGGTAACGTCCAAAACAAAGCCGATTTCAAAGGCTGGCTTGTTCGGTCTTTCGACGCGAATTTTGTCAGCCGCATTGGTGCCGAAGCGAGCGATGCCACCATTGCCAATCACACCCGTGTAAGGCAGCGTAAGTCCATCAATCGTTAGTTTGCCAGTGAATGCTCCGGTCTTCTGAATGACCACGTTCACAAATCCATTGTTATGATGAGCTTTGACCGTTGCTCCTGAAGACAAAGCCAAGCCATTGTAGGTTCCAGCCAAATCGTTGAAGGGATCATCATAGATGAAGTTGCGGGTGACCACGGTGGAGATATTGCCCCGAGCATCCAAACTGCGGACAGTCACGATGTTGGTTCCACGCTGAGCTGTGACTGGGAACGTAAAGTCAGCTTTGCCTGCTGCATTCAGAGTGAATGTAGCATCCTGGAAGGCGCCACCATTGAACTGAACTTGAATTTTATCCACGCCCTTGTTGTCGGTTGCTGAACCGATCACATTCACCGTCGGCCCTGATGTTTCGGTCACTTTTGCATTCGCAGCGGGTGCCGTCAGGGTGAGGGTAGGCTTTACTGTATCAGCGTCCAAAATGCGGACTGTGGCAGAAGTGATCGCCCCCAGTGTGGCTCCACTTGGAGAACTCAGCGTGACATTAAAAGTCTCATTGGGCTCATTGGCAACGGTGTTCAGAATAGCGATCGGAACATTGATGGTCGTCACTCCATCACCCAAATTTGCCACAAATCCTGTCAGGGCCGTAAAGTCAGCCGGAGCCTTTGCCGTGCCATCATTGTTGGTGCTCACATTGACACTGACAGCACCGGTGAAACCACCCGAGCGAACGATGGGAAGATTAAAGACACCCACTTCCTCAAGGACGGTGTAAGTGGCAGAACTGAAAGCCAAAGAACCTGCGGTTCCCACAGCAGTGATCGTAGCACTGATTTGAGCGCCGATCGTTGCGGCATTGGTTGGATTGCTCAATCCCAAGACGATGGTGGCACCTGAATTGAGTAGATTCGCAGGAATCGCATTCAGTTGAATTTGAACACTGGCCGTCGTCTGACCATTGGCAAAATTCACCACCGTCGGATTCGCCAATGCCACGTAATGAACGCCGCTGGTCAGTGATCCACCCGTTGCTGTCACGGTCACGCTAGCAGGACCGACACTGCCGTTTTCACGGGTCAAATTGACAGTGACTAGGCTAGGCACGCCAGCCTGAGTGACGGCATTGACTGTGACGATGCCATTGTCAGCAAAAGAGATCTCACCGCTGTTTGGCAGCACTGAGATGGTTGTTGAAGAGACGCCACCGATTGTTGCGCCGCCTTGCGCATTACCCAAACCAACCACGATCGTGCCAGGCAGACTCGAAGCTTGGATCGCGCTGAGAGGGATGCTGAGAGTCTCTGTGGCATCGCCTTGAGCAAAGGTGATCGTCGTCGGACTGCTAAAAGTGAAGTCACTGCCATTGACGAGTGTCGTGCTGGTGAGGGTCGCATCGACTGTTGAAGAAGCTCCGAGAAAACCTGTGCGATTCACCGTCAGTTCGACCACACTCGGATTGCCGAAAAGATCGACAGCACGCTGCTCAACCGTTGCGCTGGCAAATTGGACTTCGCTATCCGTGTCCTGAATCGTCACTGTTGCTGAAGTAGGTTCGATCAAAACGGCTCCCACGGACGGATTCCCAAGCGTCACGCTAAAATTGCGAGAGGCTGAAATGCCCGCTCGATCAGTAATGGGCACATTGACGGTTTTGGTGAATTCATCGACGCCGAAGCTAACGGTCACCGCCGACTGCTGCGTGAAGTCCGTTCCAGCGATTGCTGAACCGTTCGTGGTGCTGAAGGTGGCCGAAACCGCAGCGCTCACATCATTGCTGCGACGGAAAGTGAGCGCCAGGTTTCCAGCGTCTTCATTCACAGAATAGGTGGCTTGTGCCAGCTTGATGCCAGCAGTTCCAGGAGCCAAAGCTTTTGAAAAGCTCAGCGCGCCCGAGTCACTGAACTCAAAGGTGCCGAGCTTTTCAACTTCAGGAACTGACGTCGAACCGGCGTAACGGAAAAGATCCAGAGCCGTTCCCGTGACACCTGCGGCGAAGTTTCCTTCAATGCTCGTCCAGCCGCTCAAACTTCCGAAATCCGAGGTGCCCGCAGTCGCCACTTGGAAGTTATAACTGCCCGTGTTGCTGCCATTGGTTTGAAGCGCCGCATTGGGATTGCCATTGAATTGATCCAGCAGCTTGTAAGCTTCGACCACGCTGATGATTTGATTCTTGGTGGCGACACGTTGTGTCAAATCTTGCGCGCCAAATGGAGAGGCTGGACGCCCCACGGGGCTTTGTGCTCGGCTGCCATAAGTCACCGCATTGGTCTGGTTGCGTGCCCCGAAGAGAGCCCAATTCAGATCGTTGCGATTTTTCCAGTTGGCACCAAATGCTTGGGTCAATTCGGCATTCGCATTGACCACAGAAAGGTTCGCACCTGCAGCGGCCGTGCGAAAAACGCTGTCAGCACCGACATTGATGATGACAGACACACCTGCGCCGGGCTCACCGCTCGCGCGGACCCCCAGAAAGATCGTGCCATCGGCAGGTGCCGTCACCGTGGCTCCGGCGATAGGCTGGAGCGCCATCAGCGCAAGCGCGCCCAGCGTCAGCAGAGTAGTTCTTTGAAATTTCATGATCGGATAGTTGAAGAGGTGTCAATGCGACTTCCCGCGCGAGGATAGCCGAGGCTGTTGGATTGAGGTTGTCCTCCAGACCATCGCTGAACTCGGAGTTTAGATACTCTTCGATGCAGCAATACAGGTTTGGAGCCTCACCCGGCAGGCGGATGAGGAAAGAGAAGTAAATATGTGCGACCTTCCGCGGTGACGGATCGACCTTCTCTGCTGGCTTTGTGACCTCACAGACAACTCACACTTAATGAGTGTGAATTGGTTAGCAACATAATCCCTCCTGTCGAGTAGGATTTTAAAGAATCGTGAATTCTTGTAATTCCAGACTCACGCATTTCGATTGCACCCGACAACGAAACAGGTGCCGTATGTGAAAAACATGAACTCATACCCATCTCCCGGAACGAAGGCTCCCTCTTTCAATGCACCTGTGGCAGGCTCAGGATATGAGGCAGGTGCGACGGTCAAACTCAGCGATCTCAAGGGTGAAACGGTGGTTCTCTATTTCTATCCGAAAGACGACACGCCAGGATGCACCAAACAGGCCTGCGGATTGCGCGATGGCTGGGCTGAAATTTCGAAAAAGGCGATGGTCTTTGGGGTGAGCATCGACAGTTTGAAGAGTCACGAGAAATTCATCAAAAAATACGAACTGCCTTTCCCCATCCTCAGCGACGAAGATCATGCAATTGCAGAAGCTTTTGGCGTGTGGGTAGAAAAGAGCATGTATGGCAAAAAATACATGGGCACGGAGCGTACGACCTTTGTGATCGGCCCGGATGGCAAAATCAAAGCTGTGCTGCCCAAGGTGAAACCGGAAGAACATCTCGAGCAGTTGCTGAAACTTCTGTGATTCCCGGAGAGGACTGGAGATAGGTGCTTGTGGATCTGAGTTCGCTTTGCGGATTTGCCAGCCACGGCTCTGTCGCTAGCCGTTAGTCATGCCTGATTCCCCTGCCCGTTTCATACAGATTGACGAAGCTGCTCGCGAGACCAATCCCTGGACCAACAACGAATGGCTTTGCCGTCCTGATCTGGTGGAGGCCGAGAAGCTGCTTCTGGTGCGCGCCAACATGGCACCGCGTCACTGCCACCCCTTTCATTACCATCCGCACCGGGAGGAGATCATCTACATCATCTATGGCCGTGCCGAGCAATGGGTGGGCAATGAGTATCGAATCCTCAAAGCGGGCGAGATGGCGCACATTCCGCCTGGGGTTGTCCATGCAACCTACAATCCCCATGATGAACCGTTGGTTTTTTTGGCGATCCTTTCGCCGGCTAAATTATCAGATGAACTGGCCGACTTTCCCGACCCCCAAGATGTCTCGGATCAGGAACCCTGGAATAGTTTGCGAACCGGAATGACGGAGTGTCGCACGCTGCTTTGATCCATGTAAAACCTTGCCAAAAACTGCATGAAGGGAGTTTCTCTCAGCGTTCCTTCTACGATGAAACTTTTCTTTCTCACCCTCGCCACCACCCTCTTGCTCATGACCTCTGCTTCTGCTGCTGACGCGCCCTATCGCCACGTTGTCTTCTTTAAATTCAAGGACAACGCTGCTCCTGCCGAGGTGCAGAAGATCGAAACTGCCTTCATTGAGTTGGCCAAAAAGATCGACACCGTGAAGGGTTTTGAATGGGGCACCAATGTCAGCCCAGAAGGCCTGAACCATGAATTCACTCATTGTTTTCTGGTGACCTTTGCCGACAAAGCTGGGCTCGAAACTTATCTGCCTCATGCCGAGCACCAAGCCTTTGTGGGCAAGCTCAAGCCGCTTTTGGATAAAGTCTGTGTGCTGGACTACGTGGCCAAGTGAAGCCATGGATGGGCCCTGTGACTGCTGCACTTAAATATCACTTCGCCTCTGACAATACCTCCGGCATCTGCCCCGAGGCTTGGCAGGCTCTTGAAACGGCCAACGCGGGTTATCATCCAAGTTATGGCGCAGATGCCATCACCGCAGAAGCTTGCGAGACCTTTCGCCAATTCTTCGAGACCGACTGCGAGGTCTTTTTTGTCTTCAATGGCACGGCTGCGAATTCACTCTCGCTCGCCTCGCTGTGTCAGAGTTATCACAGTGTCATTTGCAGTGATGTCTCGCATGTCGAGACGGATGAATGTGGGGCTCCTGAATTCTTTTCCAATGGCTCGAAACTGCTTCTGGCCAAGAGCGCTTTGGGCAAGCTGGATCCCACCGATGTGGAGCGCCTGATCACGCATCGCACGGATCTGCATTACCCACGTCCGCGTGCGCTCAGCCTAAGCCAGAGCACCGAACTCGGCACGGTGTATCGTCCAGGCGAGATCGCTGGCCTGTGTCAGATCGCCAAAAAACACGGCCTGCATGTTCACATGGACGGGGCGCGTTTTTTCAATGCACTGGCCGCCACCGGCAGTTCTCCGGCTGACATCACTTGGCGTGCTGGGGTCGATGTCCTCTGCTGCGGAGGAACCAAGCTGGGCATGGCAGTGACGGAAGCGGTGGTCTTTTTCAATCACGACCTCGCTCGTGATTTTGAGTATCGCTGCAAACAAGCGGGTCAGCTTTGCTCCAAAATGCGTTTCATTTCCGCGCAGTGGCTGCGGATGCTGACTCAAGACACGTGGAAAACACATGCTGCACGGGCCAATAAGTTCGCCCGACTGCTCGCCGATCAGTTGGGCAATCTACCGGGAGTTCAAATCCTGTATCCGGTGGATGCGAATGCGGTCTTTGCCAAACTGCCGGATTCGATCAAAAGCGGCATGAAGGATCGTGGCTGGCAGTTCTACAGCTTCATTGGCGGAGGCTCGCGCTTGATGTGTTCTTGGGCGACGACGGAGGCCGATGTTGAATCCTTTGTGGCCGATGCTCGAGCTTCTTTTGGATGAGGGGGATCTCTATTTGAAGTGAGGGATGAAGAGATGGCGTGAACCTTTCGCTATTTTCACCTTTCTCTTCCACACTTGATCTCTCATGCTCTGTATCTGACACTTCACTTTTTGTGACGCTCCTCCTCCCTGGATTCATTTACTTCATCCTTCTCCTCTTCCTGGCGGTGATCTCCGCCATGGAAACGGCCATTCACATGGCTCGCGATTTGGAGACGCGGCTTGAATTCGCTAAGGAGGGGGTGGCACGGAAGCTGCGAAGAATTGTGGCGAATCCCTTCGTCCAGTTGCACCGCACCCTGTTACTCTCTGCCACCTTGAACCTCGCACTTGCTGCCCTGGGGTTGCATTTGGTTTCGGGACCGATGAGGCACTTGGGTTGGAATCCTTGGTTAGCAGCGTCGTTGTTGTTTGTCGGCACCGTCATCATCGGGGACGTGGTTCCCAAGTTCTTTGCTGCGCGTGCTCCTTCCACCGTGCTGCTCGGCAGTCTGCGTTTGTTGGATCCCTTTCGCAGTGTCTTGGACCCCATCACGGCTTTTGCAGATCGCACCACCGATGCGTTGCTGCGGAAAATCATTCCTCAAAGGGTCAAGACAGCGCTGCCGATCACTCGAGATGAATTTGAAACCCTGATCGAAATGCGTGAGGAGCAGGGCCTGCTGGACTCTGCGGAGTCTGCGATGATTCGTGAGGCGCTGGAAATCGAACGTCTCACGGTTCGAGACTGCATGGTGCCGCGTGTGGACATCACCCTAATGAGCGCCTATGACAAACCGGAAAAAACGGCGGCGACTCTGGAGCAGTCCGCGGGTCGGTTTGTCGTGGTTTATGGCGAGACTCCCGATGTGGTCGAGGGTGTGATTGATACGCTAGCTTGGCGATTAGCGGGCCGCCCTGCTTGGGCCAACATGCTGCGTCCCGTTGCCTTTGTGCCAGAGACCATGCCCATCTTGGATGCCTTGGACGAGCACCTGCAGGAGTCCGCTCAGCCCGTGTTGATCGTCGATGAATACGGTGGGCTCGAAGGCATGGTGAGTCAGGAAGAGATCGCCGATTGGCTGCTCTATGAAGCCGCCCCATGGCAGGGTGAAGATGCGGAGATCCGTGAACTCAGCCCTGGACGCTATCTGCTCGATGGAGGCACTCGCATCGATGATGTGACCCATGAACTGGGCATTGCACTGCCCACCGAGGGCGGTCTCGATACCATCGGCGGCTTGGTTTTTTATCATCTCGGGCATCTCCCGAAGGCGGGTGAGCGCGTCCATCTCGAGGAAGCCGAGATCAAGGTGCGACGAGTCGTGCGAGCACGTGTCCAGCAGGTCGAACTGCGGCTGAAGCATTCTCAACCTACGGAGAAGGAGACTGCATGACCTGGATCGCCCTCCTGATTGTCGCACTTTTGCTTTCGTTTGCCCTTTCGGGACTGGAAAGCGCCGTCCTAGCCGTGAGCCGCGTGAGAGTTCGTCATGCAGCGGGATCTGGTGACAAACGTGCCCTTCAACTGCTGCCCTTGATTGAGGATCGTGATGCTTTGCTCGGCGCGATCACGGTGACGAATCACGTGACGAACTTGGCGGCTTTCCTCATCATTGCTTGGAAGCTGGTGCGCATTTCGGGTCCCTGGGGTTATCTCGCGGCCTTCATCATCGCCTTGCCGGTGTTTTTGATTGGTTTGGAAGTGCTGCCGAAGAAACTGTTTCGCCGTTATCCTTTCCGTAGCCTGCGCACCTTGACGCCGTTGGTGCTTCTCGTTGGGCTGGTGCGTCCTTTGTTTCGCAGCCTCATCAAACCACGGCCGGAAGATGCTGATGTCCCTGACCAGTCTTCTGGACGCGATGATCTGCGTCACCAAGCTCAAGTGCTGAGTCGTCAGGGTCAATTGAGTCCCGGCGCGGCACGATTGATTCAGCGTGCCTTGGACTATCG
>JAIXVB010000494.1 GCA_027483245.1 Verrucomicrobiaceae bacterium
AACATCTATCTGAAGCTGGGTGACCAAATGTTGGAGAAGAAAAGCTTCCGCGAAGCCCTCGGTGCTTACCAGCTGGTGCGGCGTAAATCAGAGATCTCGCGCATTCAAAAGGACGTCATCGCGAAGATCGAGCTAAGTCTCAAAAACCCAGGCAAGGGGCCTGTCAAAGGCACCAAAGAAGAGCTGGAAGAGAAATTGAAGGTCAACAACGGCCTCCTGGAAGAGCTGGAGAAGCGTGGCGACTACGATGCTTCCCTCTACTACCGTCTGGGCCGTTGTTATTTCGAGATGGGGCGCTTTTGGGAGTCCGTCTTGGCCTTTGATGTCATCGTCAATGAATTCAAAGAATTCCCTCAACGTGACCGCTGCCTCTTCGGCATGATCATCGCGAATGCTCAGCTGAAACGAGTGAAGGCTGCTCGTCAGCTCTGTGAAAAATACATCAGTGATTTCCCAGATGGTGCGGACATCGGAACGGTGTCTGAAATGTTCGGCATGATTGCCTATGAAAATGGCAAACTCCAAGAAGCGGCGGATGCCTTCAACAAGGCGGAAGGTTTCCCCAAAGCGGACAAAGAACGCCTGCGTTTCTTGCGTGGCAATGTGTTGTTTGAAATGCAGCGTTTTGAAGACGCACGCACGGCCTTTGAACTGCTGATCAATGAGTTCCCTCAGTCCGCCTACAAGGACGATGCGCTCTACCGCGTTGCCTTGATTTACTTCTACCAAAATGACTCGATCAACACGACGAAGGCGCTGAAGAACTACATGAAGGAAAACCCGAAAGGGCAGTATGTCGTCGATGCACGCTACCGTCTTGCCTTCATCAAGTTTCAAGCACGCGATGTTGAGGATGCGATGGAAGACCTGGAATCCATCATCAAGGATGCACCCAACGACCAGAACATTGGTCAAGTTCATAGCTTGCTCGCAGATGCTTACAATCAGAAGAACGAGTATGAGAAGGCTCTCGAAAACTTCGCCCTCGCTGTGGATAAAGCGAAGTCAGAAGACGTGCTCAGCTACGCGATGGATCAGGCCACCGATCTCTATGCAGGGGTCAACAAGTGGAAAGAGCTGGGGGACATGTGGCAGAAGTATCTGAACACCCACAAGGACAATGAAGAGCAGGAACTCAAAGCGGTGCTCTGGATCTCACGGGCACGTGTGAAGGAATCCAAGGTCGAAGAAGCTAAAAAACTCCTTTCGGAAGCCATCAAGCCAAAGATCGGCAATGCCGCGAATGAACAGGTCGAAGGACTTATTCAACAATTGGTCAGCTTGAGCGCTCCGAAACGCCGCGCCGCTCGCCCTGCGCCTGCCCCGGCTCCCGCTACTGATGGTGCTGCTGCTGTGGCTGCGCCCACACCTCCGCCAGTCCCCGAAGTGACTTTTGAGCAGATGGAAAAACAGCTCGAAGAACTGATCACTCCACCTCAAGCTGCGATGAATGGCACCGCTCAGATGCGCATTTTGTTTGCCAAAGCTTGGCTGGCCAAGCTGATGCGTGAGCCTGAAAAAGCGGAGAAACTCTTCGCGATCATCATCGAGGTCGCCAAACCTGAAGACCTCAGCCCCATGCTCCTCGCCACGGTCGGTGACAACGCTCGGAAAAAGGGTGATCTCGACAAAGCCACAGGCTGCTACAATCGTCTCAACGAATTCTTCAAAGACACTGAGTATGCCGATGGGGCAGCGGTGGGTTTGGCTGAGATTGCGTATGAGAAGGGTGAGAATGAAAAGGCTCTCGAGTTTTTCACCAAGGCCATCGAAGAATACGCGGCAAGTTCTCGCCTACTGGATGCCACACTGGGCAAAGCCAAAACACTCTTCAGGCTGAAGAAGTATGAAGACGCCAAAAAGCTGTATGAGCAGATCCTCAACACCAAGGAATGGCGTGGAGAAGCCCATGCAACTTCCTTGCTGATGCAGGGCGAAATTGAATACGAGAAGAAGAGCTGGGGCACAGCCATTCCCTTCTATCAGCGTGTATTCATCGCTCATCAGAAGTGGAAGCCCATCATGGCCAAAGCATACCTCCAATGCGCTCGCGCCTTTATTCAATTGAATCGTCCAGGAGAACCACCCGATCGCCCGAATTCAGATCGTGAAGCCGCTAAAATTCTGCTTCAAGAAATGATCAAGCGCCAAGATCTCAAAGACCTTCCTGAGATCAACGAAGCTCAGCAAGAGCTCGGCAAACTGTAATCTCCACTTTTCTGCTCATGTTGCGCCTCGCATCCATCCTTCTGACATCAGCTCTGTTGACCAGCGCTGCTCTGGGTCAGTCCATCGTTCTCAAAGACGGGACCCGCATTTCTCAAAGCGAGTTCACTGTCGACGGCAACAAAATCACTCGCACGGTCAAGATTGGCGACAAAACCGCGACCACGGTTCTGCCGATGGCCAACATCGCTTCTCTGGATTGGCCTGAACCCGTCGAAATCGCAGATGCACGTGATCTTCTCGGTCAAGGCAAAAGCGAAGAGGCCGTGGCAGCTTTGAAAAAGGCCAAGGACTTCTTCGAGGTTTTTGAGAAAGTGCCGGGCTCCCCTTATCGCGAGGTGTTTTTTGCGTATGTCGAAACGCTGAGCCAAGCCAGCAAGTTTGAAGACACCGTGAAGATGATTCCTCAGCTCAAGGGGCTCAGTCTCACAGATGCTCAGAAGATGAAGCTGCGGATCATTCAGCTCGACATTGACCGCCAAACCTCAACGGAATATGCCTCGATCTTGGCAGAGGCGGACAGCATCCTTTCAGAGACAGATGACTCCAGCATCGGAGCCTCCATTTGGACGATCATTGCCGACATCCATGCGAAAAAGAAAGAGTGGGAAAAAGCGCTCATGGCTTACCTGCGAATTCCGGTCTTTTATGGCACTCAAATGCAACGCGTGCCGGATGCCGAACTGAAGGCTGGGCAAATGTTGGTCAAAATGAAACGCTTTGAAGACGCTCAAGCCATCTTCACCCGCATCGCAGACGCCTACAAAGGCTCAGCAATTGCCGAAGCTGCGGCCAAAGAAAAAGCTGCGATCGGCGGCATGAAAAACGAACCTGAAGAAGACGAAGCTGCGGCCGAAAAAGCAAAAGAAGCCGCTGCCAAATAATCTGTTTCCAACCAAATCTCTCACCATCCAAAAGCCCACCATGCATACTTGCAAATCCATCTCTATGACTCAAAACATCCTTCGTGGTCTCGTTCGTGTCAGTGCCTGCGCGCTGATTCTTTTTGGCAATCTCGCCATGGTTGCTCCGATGCACGCTCAAGAGGCAGCCCCGGCTGGTGAAGCCGCCGCCGCTCCTCCTCACCAGCACACGATGCTGGATACCTTCAAAGAAGGTGGTTGGGTGATGTACCCAATTGCGATTTGCTCCGTGGCTCTGGTTTGGCTCACGGTTGATCTTTGGATGCGCACAACCGTCAAAAAAATGGCTCCTATGTCACATGTGGGTCAAGTGCAGGATCTCTTCCGCGCGGGTGATTACGTTGGTGCTTACCAATTCTGTAAAAACAATAACTCCCCTTTCTGTGATGTCTCGCGTGTCGCTTTGAGCTTTGCGGGTGACGGCGAAGAAGCTGTGGAAAAAGCCTTGTTCGTGGAGCTGAATAAAGTGAACTCCACTCTTCAGACCCGCATCAACTACCTTTCAGTGATCGGCGTCTGCACGCCCATGATCGGTCTGACCGGAACGGTGAGCGGGATGAAAGGGGCGTTCGCCACTCTGGGTTCCCAAGGTGCTGGTGACGTTTCGGCTCTTTCGGGAGCGATCGGTGAGGTGCTCATCGCTACCGCTGCTGGTCTCGTGATCGCTGTTCCTGCTTTCTTGTTCTTCTACTTCCTGCGCAATCGTCTCCAGGGTTCCGTCAGCGGTCTGCAAGACATCGTTAGCGCGTTGTTCCGCAAGATGCCTTACCAACACCTCAAAGACGCTCACGTGGGTGAAGAAGAGTTTTACGCAGCGATTCCGAATTGGGTGGCAGGCGGTGGCGATCATGCCACAGCAGTCAGCGCTGCTTAATGCCCTCAGTTCCTTTCTTGGCATCAATTAACCCTTAGACTTCTAACAATATGGGTGGAGGCGGCGGCGGTGGTGAAAATGGTGAACCGGAGTTTCAAATTGCTCCGATGATTGACGTGTTGCTCGTGTTGCTCATTTTCTTTATGAGCATCACGACAGCGCAGGTGGCCAAGGTGGATAAGGAGATTCAACTCCCTGTCGCTGCGGACGCTAAGAAAAAGGAAGACAAGAACATGATGAATGAAGCTCTGCTGAACGTGCGCTGGACGCCCGCAAAGCAGGAGGCTCTCATCATCTTCCAAGATAAAAAATATCCTGAGGTCGAACCCCTGGTCGATCTTTTGCGCAGTAACCGTGAGAAAAACGACAAGTACCGTGTCGTCATCCGCGGAGACAAAGCCCTGCCTGCTGTTGAGATGCAGAAGGTGATGGCCCTGGTTGCTCAGGCTGGCATCGACGACATCTCATTTTCAGCTCTCAATCAATAACGCTCATGTCTGGACACACCCACCGATCAATCGAGGCTGAGAATGTTAACTTGGGCTTCCAAATCGCGCCCATGATTGACGTGGTTTTCGTGATCATGCTTTTCTTCATGGTGATGGCTGGAGCCGTGAAGAAGGAGATGGAACTCAAAAGCCAGCTGCCAGGAGTCGGCACGCCGGAATTGAGCAACGATGCCGTTCCACCGGACGAAATCATCGTCACCATTGAAGAAGCTGGGGTCGTGACTCTCAACGAAGAGGAGTTTGATTCCCCTGAGGATAAAAAATTGCCTAACTTCACGGCCACTCTCATGCGTCTCAAACAAGAGGCGGATGTGCGCAATGCGAAGGTGATGGTGACCATTCAAGCTGAAGAGCAGGCACGTTATGATCGTGTCATTGATGTGCTCAATTCCATGGCCAAGGCCAAGATTAGCAACGTAACCTTCACTGTGGGCGGAGAAGAATTTTAATTTTATTTCGTCCCAATAAACGACCCTTCCTTACGTCCTGCTCTGGGCTGCTGGGTTTCCTAGCAGCCCAGAAACCTTTAATTCGCCATGTCTGACGCCCCCCCTCCAGCTAACCCGAATGATTCGTCGCCTCCGATTGATCCAGGTGCGACTCAGCCATTGGGCTATCCTCCCGGTTATCCGATGCAGCCGGGCATGATGCCGCAGGGCTATCCGCAGCCGATGGGTTACCCACCGGGTTATCCAATGCAGCCAGGCATGGTGCCACCAGGCTACCCGCAGCCGCAGGGTTACCCACCGGGTTATCCGATGCAACCGGGCATGATGCCGCAAGGGTATCCACAGCCGCAGGGTTACCCACCGGGTTATCCGATGCAACCGGGCATGATGCCCCAGGGTTACCCACCCGGGTATCCAATGATGCCGCCTCCTTCTGGCGCTCCAGCTCCGCATTTGCCACCGCCACCTTCAGCAACGCCTGAGGCTCCTGTTGCCGCGCCAGCCGCGACCGTGCCTGCGCCTTCGGCTTTGCCAAC
>JAIXVB010000319.1 GCA_027483245.1 Verrucomicrobiaceae bacterium
CAGATGTCAGCCGGTGGATCTCCGAGATCGTGGCCTTCCACATCCGGCATCATGCGGCTGAGGAAACGGGTGAGGATGGAGAGATCGTGTTCGGCGTTCATGAGTGAGAATGGGCTTCAGGCAGTGGATGCGTGGGACGGTGGGAACTTGCGCAAAAATTGGGAAAATCTTTATTCGGAGGGGCCGAGGATGGCGTCGGCACCTTCGCCACAGGCTTCCATGAGATCTTGCCAGGAGATTTGCAGGGTGGGCTCGCGTTCACTGAGGTAGGCCAAGGTTTCATCACGGATTTGCTCCAGGGCTTCCTGTTTTTTACGCGAGATGGTGCCTTCGTGACAGCCTCCCCAGACACGACAGAGATCGCGCTGCTTCACCTCCTGAAGCAAGGAGAGGCGCATGATGAGCAGCGCCTCCGCATCCACTTGGGTGAGTGAGTAGATCAGGGCGTCTCGCAGCAGTTGGGCGAGCGGGGATTCCTGAGGGGCTTCCGCTTCATTGCGAGCGAGGCGGTCCATCGGATCGTCGCCTTCATCATCGCTTAAATTTGTCGCAGGCACCATGCGGCGGTGTTTCCGCAGGTATTCCAGCCAAGCGTTTGCGGCCATGGTGCGCACAAATCCTGACAGCGGACCACTGCCAGTGTAGGCGGCGAGTTTCTTTTGCGCCCAGAGCTTTTCCATGACGATGCCGAGCACTTCTTCAGCATCGGCATTGGTGGCTCCTTGACCGATGAGCTTGCGCAGGATGGCGGGTTTCAGTTCCTGTTCAAAGCGCTGCCAGGCTGGCTTGTCACCGTCGAGTAGGTCCTGGGCGAACTCGAAGTCGGCGGCATGAAAGGTGGGTGTCTCGGTGCTTTCAGACATGGGTCTAGCTAGGCTGTTCTCGTGAAGAGGGTCAAGAGAGCAATCGTGGGTCATGAAGACGATGGAGGGCCTGAAAACCCTGTTTATTCTAGCTTTCATGCCTGGAAGTTGAGTAGGAATCCTATGTTTTAAGTGGCGTCTCGTGCAAAAGGTCGTAGCTGAAGGGCATGACCGAAACCGAATTCAATGCGCGTGTCGCGCGACTGTGTCAGGCGCTGGGATGTGGCAAGGAACTGGCCCGTGACTATGTGCGTGCCATTGGAGATGAGCCCGTGGTTGAGCATGGAAAAATCATCGTTCGTGATCCAGCGGGCAAGATCATCGCGCGTGTGCCTGCCAGCGTGATCCAGGATTGACCGCGAGCCTGCTCGCATCTTGGCTGGAGGGGCATGACTCCACTCCATCATCTCCGCGCAGGCATCATTGGCACAGGCTTCATTGGCCCTGTCCACATTGAGGGACTTAGACGCCTCGGCATTCAGGTCAACGCGATTTGCGGCTCCACCCAGAGCGCGCGAAAAATGGGGGATCTGTGGGGCATCCCAGAGGTCTATGGCGACTATGATCATGAAGCCATGTATGCCAGTCCCAATGTGGATGTGGTGCACATCACCTCTCCGAACAAGGTGCACGTGGAGCAGTGCCTCCAGGCGCTGGAAATGGGCAAGCACGTCATTTGCGAAAAGCCGCTCGGCATGACCACGAGTGAGACGGCGAAGGTGGTCGAAGCCGTCAAGAAGGGGGGCAAAAAGGGTCCCGTCTTTGCCGTGAATTACATGTGCCGGTTCTTCCCTGCCGTGTTGCAGATGCGCGCCATGGTGGAGCGCGGTGACCTGGGGGAGATCATTCATGTCCAGGGCCACTTTTTTCAAGATTGGCTGCTCAATCAGACTGATTTCAATTGGCGCGTGCTTGCCAGTGAAGGTGGCAAATTGCGGGCGGTGGGAGACATCGGCACGCACTGGATTGATGCCGTGAGTTTCATCTTGGGAGCGAAGGCGCAGAGCGTGTTTGCCCACATTGAGACCTTTCACAAAACGCGGCTGCGCCCCAAGGGGCAAGTCCAGACCTTTGCCAAAGTGGATCCCAAAACCATGGTGCCCTACAAAGTCGATACGGAAGACTTTGGCAGCGTGCTCTTAAAATTTGGCAAAGCGAAGCACGGCCACGCGAATGGAGTCCATGCGAATGCCAGCATCTCGCAAGTCGCTGCGGGTTGGAAATGCAGCCTCGGGCTAGGCATTTACGGCACCAAGGGCAGCGTGCAGTGGGATCTTCAGCAGCCAAACGAGATCATTCATGGGCGGCGTGATGAGCCGAATCAAATCCTTCAGCGTGGCACGCCCGGGTTTCTGGAAGATGTGGCCAACTTCACGGATTATCCAGGGGGTCATCCAGAGGGCTTCAATGACGCGCACAAGATGCACTACCGCGCGGTGTATGAGCACATCGCGAGTGAGAAAAAGACCCCGGTGCTCTTTGCCACTGCAGAGGATGGGCATCATGAGGTGAAGCTCTGTGAGGCCATTCTGCAAAGCTCCAAGGCCAAGTCTTGGGTCAACGTCTGACTTTCCGCGAAGAAAACTCCAACGAGAGCGATTTAACCCTCAAGTTTGTCTGCCAGCGCGCTATGAATCCCTCTATGAAACTCGGTTTTGTCTCTGCCATCCTCCCGGAATTGTCACTCAGTGATGTCTTCTCCTTTGCGGCCCATGAGGGATTCTCCACCGTGGAGGTCATGTGCTGGCCTGTCGGCCAGGCCGAACGGAAATATGCCGGAGTCACGCATCTGGATGTCAGCGGTCTGACGAAAACCGAAGCGGAGGACGTGCTGCGTTTGAGTGAAGATCACGGGGTGGGCATCAGTGCGCTCGGTTATTATCCAAACATCCTCGATCCTGATCCTGAAGTCTCTCGAGTCGCCGTGGCGCATTTCAAAAAAGTGATCAAGGCGGCTCCACTCCTCGGCCTGGATTTGGTGACGGGATTCATCGGTCGAGATTGGACAAAAAGTGTGGATGAAAACTGGCCGCGCTTTTTGAAAACTTGGAAACCGATCCTTGCCTATGCGCAGGATCACGGGGTGCGGATCGGCATTGAAAACTGCCCCATGCTCTTCACTCAGGATGAATGGCCGGGGGGTAAAAATCTTTTCACCACGCCTGCGATCTGGCGTCGCGCTTTTCATGATCTGGATGCGCCCAACTTGGGTCTGAACTTCGATCCCTCACACTTCATCCTCCAGGGCATGGATCCGATCAGCCCGCTGGCGGAATTCAAATCGAAGCTGTTCCATGTTCATGCCAAGGACGTGAAGATCAATCAGACGGCGCTCAATGAAGTCGGGCGATTTGACTTCCCAGCCCGCTGGCATTTGCCACGTATCCCTGGGTATGGCGACGTCAATTGGGCTGCCTTCATGGGGGAATTGACGCACGTGGGTTACCAAGGGCCGATGTGCATCGAAGTGGAGGATGAGACCTTTGGCAAAGATCTGGATGGCCGCATGAAATCCCTCAAGGTCGCTCGCAACATCCTCGCTCCCTTTTTTGGCTGAAGTCCTGCTTTTCGGAGCACAGAGCGGTTCTGTGCACCTTCTTAGACCATCGATCTGTATCTGGTGAGGTCCGATGTCTGCCGCACCGTGGGTGCATGAACCTCGAACTCCTCGCCGCAATCAGTCGTGAAGATCTTTATCCCTTCAAAGTTTTAGCCTGGCTGGGTTTGGCCGGCATGATGTTGGTGGGTGTTTATTTTTTTAAACACCAGCACCGCTTGTTCGGCGTGGACCCTGAAACGCCGAGCGATACCAGCGGCGGTCGTGATTATGGACGGATGCAGACCTGGGTGCTCTGGTTGGGAATGGTCGTCGTGATGGCCTTCTTTGCTCTGGCTCTGTGAGTAGGAGATCCGCAAAATATCCTCGCCCGAGTTATAAATTTTATGGAAAATAGAGATGAATCTGTTTAGACTTGTGAAGTGTTCCTCTCCACACGCTGCTTTACATCCCGCCTGCATCTGCTCGGCGTGGTCTTTTGTGGTCTGCTGCTGACGGGGGTTTCGCCCGCGGTGATCCTGTATGACACCGGCAATGCACTCGAAAATACGAGCGCGCCGACGGGCACTCTGCAGGATAGTGGTTGGGCCTTCCAGGGCGAGTATGGCAGCTTTCTGGGCACGATGATTGCCCAACAGTATTTCATCACCGCCCAGCACTTTGGCGTCTCTGGCAGTCCCACATTCACCAGCACTGCGGAGCTCAATGGCGTGGCAGATGTGACTTACACGATCGACACCGCGGCCAATGGTGGCCAGGGGTTCTGGAACATTGCGGGCACAGATCTGCGCATTTTCAAAATCAACGAGTCCTTCACTCAATGGGCTCCGCTTTACACTGGCTCCTCCGAGGTTGGGAAAGAGTTGGTCGTTTTTGGTCGAGGTGGTCCTCGCGGGGCGGTGGTGGAACTCAGCGGCAATGACAAGGGCTGGTATCACACTGGGGCGGATGGCGTGGTTCGTTGGGGTGAGAATGATGTGGA
>JAIXVB010000621.1 GCA_027483245.1 Verrucomicrobiaceae bacterium
GCAAATCGGTGATTCGTTCACCCATTGATGGAGTCGTGCTCAAACGCAATCTTGAGCCTGGTCAGACCGTGGTGTCTAACTTCTCTGCTCCAGAACTCTTCGTCATCGCCGAGAGCCTAGAACAGATGAAACTCAAAGTGGCCGTGGCTGAGGCGGACATCGCGCGAGTGAAGGATGGGCAGAAGGCTGTGTTCAATGTCGATGCCTGGCCTGATCGTATTTATGAAGCCACGGTGACCAAGGTTTCTTTTGGCTCCGCGATCACCAACAACGTGGTCACGTATGAAACGGAACTCGTGGTGGCCAATGCGGATCTTAGCCTGCGTCCTGGTATGACCGCCACGGCGGATATTCGTGTGGCGGAGGCCGAGAAGGTGCTCTTGGTGCCTGCTGCAGCCTTGCGTTTCGATCCTGGGGCCGCAGCCAAGACGTCAGGAGGGCAAAGCAAAGGCTCACTGATCAGTCGTATGATTCCCGGACCTCCACGCCGTGCCGCAGCCAAGACAGTGGACATCTCGCCTGCGGTCAGCACCGAGCCTGGGCAGGCCCGTGTGTGGGTGCTGCGTGAGGGCATCCCCGAGTCTGTCGAAGTCACCACAGGACTGAGCGATGGACGCTCAGTGGAGATTCGTGGTTCAGGCCTCACGGAAGGCACCGAGGTCATCACCCATGTGCTCAGCACCACGCCATGAACACGACTTCAGACCAACCGTTGATTCAGTTGCGTGGCCTCACCAAAACCTATGGGGAAGGCGACAGCGCTTTTCAGGCTCTGCGGGGCATCGATCTCACGATTCAGCGGGGAGACTTTGTCGCAATCATGGGCGCAAGCGGATCGGGAAAATCGACTTTGATGAATCTGCTGGGTTGTCTGGATCGGCCCACGACGGGGTCGTATTTTTATCAGGATATTCCAGTCCATGAACTTGATTCCGATCAGCGCTCTTTATTGCGTCGTCATGCCTTGGGGTTCATTTTCCAAGGCTTCAATTTGCTCTCAAGAACAAGCGCTTTGGAGAATGTGGAATTGCCTCTGCTCTATCGCGGCATGGCACGCAAAGAACGCCGTGAGCGTGCTTCGGCCGCGCTCGTTTCGGTGGGTTTAGGTGAGCGGATTCACAGCAGTCCCTCCGCGCTTTCGGGCGGGCAGCAGCAGCGCGTGGCCATTGCTCGAGCCATCGTCACGGAACCAAGCACCCTTCTGGCGGATGAACCCACCGGCAATCTCGATTCCCATACCACGGATGAGATCATGGAATTGATCCGCAAGCTGAACACCGACCGTGGCATCACGGTGCTGATGGTGACGCATGAAGATGATGTCGCCGCGCGTGCCAAGCGCATCGTGCGTGTGCGTGATGGGTTGCTTGAGCCTGAATTAACTCCTGCTGTTTAACATTTTTCACGTCATGCTTCTCAACGCCTTCCTCATCGCTCTGCGTGAAATTCGCCGCAATCTCACGCGCGCCTTTTTGACCGTCCTGGGCATCATCATTGGTGTCTGCGCGGTCATCACCATGGTCACGCTGGGGCAGGGCGCGACCCAAAGCGTGAACAATCAAATTGCGAGTTTAGGCAGCAATCTTTACATGATCAGTCCTGGCTCTGGGTTTGGTCCTGGGACCAGTCGTGTGGGCATTCCAGGCTTCAGTGAAAAAGATATCACCGCGATTGTGGAGCAGGTCCCGGATGTGGTCGCTGCAGCGCCCATGAGTCGCACCTCCTTGAGCGCGATTCATGTGCAGCAATCGCGCATGAGTTCGATCACGGGCACCACGCCAGACTACTTCAGCATTGGCGGATGGAAGTTGGCGGATGGTCGCTTTTTCAATGAAGCCGATCTGCGCGCAGGGCGTGCCGTTTGTGTCATTGGCAACACAGTGCAGCGTGAGCTGTTTGCAGGAGTGAACCCGGTGGGGGCTCGGCTTCGTTTGGGCAAAACTTCCTGTGAGGTAATTGGCGTGTTGGCCAGCAAGGGTCAGTCAGGGATGGGCGATCAAGATGACACGATCTTGGTGCCTTTGAGCACCCTTCAGCGTCGCCTCACGGGTCGCACTTCATCGCATGAGATCGGTCAGATTCAGCTCTCGGGTCGAGAGGGGGCTGACAGTGCGAATCTGATCCGTCAGGTCACGACACTGCTCCGGCAGCGGCGGCATCTGCAGGCCAATGAAGAGGACAATTTCTCCATGATCGATACCCGCCAAATCGCCGACATGCTCAGCTCTTCCACCCGCATCATGACGGCTCTGCTGGCGGCCGTTTCGGCGGTGAGTTTGGTGGTCGGCGGCATTGGGATCATGAACATCATGCTCGTCTCGGTCACAGAGCGCACACGTGAAATTGGCATTCGATTGGCCATCGGTGCGCGGGCTCGTGAGGTGCTGCTGCAGTTTCTGGTCGAGGCGGTGACGCTGTCTTCCATCGGTGGTGTCATTGGGGTTCTGTTGGCTCTGGTTCTTTGCATCGGCTTGTCCGTCTTGATTCAGGTGCCGTTCTTGTTTGATGTGCGCATCAATGTGATTTCTTTCCTGTTTTCCACCGCAGTGGGTGTGATTTTTGGTTATACTCCAGCTCAGCGCGCGGCGCGGCTGGACCCAATTCAAGCCCTGCGAAACGAATAACCTGTCCTCACTCTCATGCGCATCCTCGCCATTGAAGATGATCCTCTCTTGTCTCGCAGCCTTGCGGCGATCTTGCGAGAGGAGAACTATGCAGTGGATACGGCCATGGATGGTGAAGATGGATTGGAGAAGGCTTTGGCGACTCCATATGATGCGATCATTCTCGATGTCATGCTGCCGTGCCTGGATGGCTGGACGGTTTTGCGCAGGCTGCGGCAAACACAGGCGACTCCGGTGCTCATGCTGACTGCGCGGGATACCCCACCGGATCGTGTTCGTGGACTTGATACAGGGGCCGATGATTATCTGACCAAGCCCTTCAACATGGACGAGTTGCTCGCTCGACTGCGAGCGCTGA
>JAIXVB010000619.1 GCA_027483245.1 Verrucomicrobiaceae bacterium
AGTGAACCTTTGTCGATGATCATGCTGTTCCACCAGGTCGATGAAACACGCTTGATCACTCGCGCAGCGGTCATCTTAAAAGGCGAGGCTTGTTTGAACTCAATGAGAGCACGCAGTTTGTTATTCTCTTCCAACGTCTGCACGTATTTCTGCGAAATGATGCGATGACGCTCCAGCTCGATCTGAAGGCGCTCGGTTTCCCGTTTCAGCTCTCTCGGATCATCCGGCGCAGCCACCACACCCGAGACACTCTGCTCCACCGCTGCGCTGGAGTGAATGAAGGGAGATAGAACAGACATCGCACGACTCTGGATGTCGCGCGTGACTGGAGTGTCCATCGTGAACACAGACGCCACCGCCGCGATGAACAGCAGCAGCGCCAGGATGTTGAGCTTCTTCATGGATTGCCTTTCCTCCGACTCCAGACGCGCAGCGAGGCTGCTTTATGGATAGGATGGTTTGCCACGTTTCCCGTTAGGTCACACTTCGGTCGTGCTGACCTTGCGGAGGAATTCGATCTCACTGAGGACACGCCCCGTGCCTTCGCCGACAGCACTGAGGGGATCTTCAGCGATGTGCACCGGCAGAGCTGTTTCTTCCTGGAGAAGCTTGTCCAAACCACGAAGCAAAGCCCCACCACCGGCGAGCATGATGCCACGGTCCACGAGGTCAGCCGAAAGTTCAGGTGGGCAGCGCTCGAGTGTCGTGCGCACCGCATCAATGATGGCATTGAGCGGCTCCAACATGGCTTCGCGCACTTCTTGACTGGTGATGGTGATTGTCTTCGGCAGACCTGCCACCATGTCGCGCCCCTTCACTTCCATCGTGGTTTCTTTGCCGAGAGGGAAAGCCGAGCCAATGCGCAGTTTGATTTCTTCTGCGGTGCGCTCACCGATCATCAGATTGTAGGCACGCTTCATGTAGTTGATGATCGCTTCATCCAACTCATCGCCCGCCACACGGACGCTGCGGCTATAAACAATCCCGCTCAGCGAGATGATGGCCACTTCAGTCGTGCCACCGCCGATATCGACGATCATGTTGCCCGCCGCTTCCTGCACCGGAAGGCCAACGCCAATCGCAGCGGCCATCGGTTCTTCGATCAGATACACTTCGCGAGCTCCTGCTTGCTCCGCGCTTTCTTTCACGGCGCGCTTCTCCACTTCCGTGATGCCGGACGGGACCGCGATGACCACACGTGGGCCACGCATGGCGCGGCGGTTGTTGTGAACTTTCCGAATGAAATGGCGAAGCATGGCCTCGGTCACACGGAAGTCAGCGATCACTCCATCCTTCAGAGGACGGATCGCGGTGATGCCACCCGGCGTTCTGCCAAGCATGCGTTTTGCATCATCGCCAACGGCCACCACTTCATTGGTGCCGGTTTTGACAGCGACGACAGAGGGCTCACGGAGGACGATTCCGTGATCTTTGACGTAAACAAGAGTGTTTGCAGTTCCGAGATCGATTCCGATGTCATTGGCGACGAAGCCAAAAAGTTTGCCGAGCATGATGGTGCCTTAAAAATGTTGAAATTGAAAAATGAAGCAGCGGACCCTGTGCGGCAGTGGAGGATTCCGGCTTAATTCAATATCACGAAAAGCAGCGCCGCCCACGGGGCTTCTGACAGTCTGGAGAGTAGCGGCAGCGTTTTTGAGGGTCAAGAAGAGATTCCCCCGTGCGAAAATGAGTCAAAAGGACCAATTATGATAATTATTCCTTTTGGATGCGTATTTCCGCGTTCTCCACTTCATAGACAATTCCCTCAAAAACCTCACCCTGGGCCCAATTCAGGCTGGTGGTCGTGATCACTTTTTGAGTTCCCACCGGCAGCAGACGGATCAACGCTCGCCGCCTATCCGCATCCAATTCCCCAAAAACATCGTCCAGCAGCAGCAGAGGCGGCTGACCCGACTTTTGCTCCAAAGCATGGGCTTGAGCGATTTTTAGGGCTAGTGCCAGACTGCGTTGCTGACCTTCTGAAGCAAACGAAGTGGCATCGAGATCATTGAGCAAGAGCCGCAGGTCATCGCGATGCGGACCTAAAGCGGTCTGGCGAGTCCGCTGTTCTTCATCGCGATGCAGCAGCAGCTTTTCAAACAAACTCTCACCTATCACGCTGGGGGCATAATTGGTTATCCCGCGCTCACTGCCACCACTCAATTCCGCATGAACCCGTGCGATGTGAGGCTGCAACAGTTGGACCAATTCTTGTCGCCGAGTGATAACAATCTGCGCCATCTCATCCATGACTCGAGCAAAGGCATCCGCCTGTCGCCAAGCAATGACCGCATCCCGTTTCAGCACATGATTGCGACCTCTCAATGCCCGCTCATAACCGCGCAGGGCTTTGAGATAATCCGGGAACATCTGACTCGCTGCAAAGTCGAGATAACGACGCCGATGCTCTGCGCCACCGCGCAGCAAATTCATGTCTCGATGAGACATCCAAACCACGCGTCCACTGCTGCTCAAGTAATCCGCTGACTTGCCACAGACCACGCCTTCCACCGCCAATCGACGCACCGAGGCCGACTGAGCGCAGCGCAGACGCCGCCCGTCGAGGACACCTTCGATCAGCATCGTCTTTGCTCCCAATCGAATGACTTCCGCGCGATTGCTGGTGCGTGGAGATTGCAGCCGGAGCAGCACACAGGCCGCCTCCATGATCGAAGTCTTGCCCTGGGCATTGCGTCCGACAAAGAGCGTCATTTCGGGATGCAGCGTGACGCGGCATTCCTCAAAACAGCGGAAGTCTCGGAGGAAGAGGTCAGTGAGCATGAAGAAGAGTTAAGGCAGCGGTGGCTCCGATGCCACGGATGGCTGAAGAATCAAGGTATCGACTGCACGAATGAAATAGAGACCGTGTGAATGCCATATGACTTATACTCTGATCTCCATGCTAGCCCAATATGAAATCACCAAGTGGACGCTCATCCATCAATCTGCCGAAATGGACGGCGCGGAAAGTCCGCAAGCTCTTGAGCGCCTTTGACTAGCATTGGGAACATAGATTGATCCAGATCGCCCTGGATGAACTGGCAAATGAGCAGGCGGGCTCCGTATCTGCCGTGCACATCCGTAGGCGTCACTTTCAAGGCAAGGAGGTGTCCACGGGTATCCACAAGAACATGTCTCTTTCTTCCTATAATTTTCTTACCCGCATCATAACCACGAACTCCGGGCTGGCTCGCTGTGCCATCGCTTTGACTGTCGAGGATCGCAGCAGTCGGGGCTTTTTTACCCTGCGCCAGCCGGGATTTGTCCCGCAGCTTCTCATGCACCTGCCCCCAGATGACCTCCTTGGCCCAGAGCCGGAAGTAAGGGTAGCAAGTCTTCCAGGCAGGCAAGTCCTTGGGCATCATCAACCAAGCACCTCCAGTACGGATGACGTAGAGGATGCCATCAAGAATGTTTGGGCAGAAGACCGCGAAGAACTTCACATTCCATGTCGGTGAGACTGGTTGGATACCTGAACATCACCAGCTTCTGCGATATTGTGCCCAAACGCACATCTCAAAATCACCCAAAGCTATTTTTCAGACAGTCTCTGAGAAAGCTGAGTCAAGCAGAGTGGCGACTGGGTGCATGAGATGAGTAAAAACAAAATGCGCCCCGCAGGGTGATGCGGGGCGCATGAACATGGGCACTTTATCGGGCTACCGAAGAGGTCAAGGAATCACCACCGCAGGCTTCACTTCGAACATGAGGTTCTTGGTGACTCCAGTGGCATAACCTGTGAGGTAGGAACTGCCAACGGTGTAGGCATCATTAAAGACGAGGCCGACGAGCGAGCGAACGCGCGGTTTGGTCACACCGAGGATGGTGTCTGTGGTGGTGATGCTGCCCGTGACGATGCCGGTGCTGGTATTGATGGTCAGAGTCGGCTTTCTCACGGTGGAGATGAAGGTGGTCTTATTCGCCGTGGAGAGGGTGAGACCTTCCTGAACGGTCGCTGCCAGCTCTCCACTAGAGTTAAACATGGTGAGAGTACCCAGCCCATTGTTTGGGGTGAGGAAGTTCAAAACTCGGGCACCGACGGCGGGCTTCACATAGGGTGTGCCGTCCATGTATTCAGCGCCATAGAGTCCGCCGGGTAAAAAAGTAACTGTGGCTGAAGTCGCCGCTGGGCGGATGAAATCCACATAAACAGAGCAGTAGTGCCGTGCGGGATTGTTGGAGACTTCCATGTAGCTATCAAAGGCGATGCAGCCTTTGTTGCCATGAAGCAGGACAAAGGCAGGGGCCTCGTATTCATCGGTGCCATTATATTTCAGGCAAAGCGCTGAAGCTCCCGTGACTTTGGTGCCATCATAGGTGACGCCGACCATATTAACGACTCCTGTGGGGGAGACGGTGGTGCGCAGATAGCCACGACCTGGATCACCGCTGCCACCGCCGTTGCGGCTGGCGATGTTGTAGGTAGCTGCGAGCACTGCTGGACTGGTCCTTGGAAACACCGACTGGCGTTCCATTCGGCGTTTCACGCGTTGCCCGTCCATCCATACCTCCAGGTAGGAAGCCTGACTGGCATCCAGCTTGATCGTGATGGGCGCCAGTGGCGTGACTCCTGCGGCCGTGGGCCGTGGGATGGAGCGCACGGAGGTGCCGTCGATGTCGAAGTGCCCTGCCAAATTGTATTTCGCAGCACCGATCATGAAGATGGCGCTGTAGGCTCCCGTACTCGTGGTCGTGAGCGTGATGGCACCACGCCTTCCGAGCACTTCGGAATCAAATTCCCACAAGCCACGACGCGTGACTGCCAGAGCTGGCACCTGACGCACACGGATGCTTACCGTGCGGGCGGTGCTCGTCACCGCACTGCCGTAGCCGCCATCCACCGCGATGTAGTAGATCGTGCCGGCTTTTGCATAAAAGGTTGTCTTGGAGAAACCAGAGTCGCTTGTGAGATAGGCGTCGCCGAGATTGTTGTTAGAGGCGCGCTGGGTGAGATTGGTCACCGAGACAGCAGCACTAGGATTGGTGAGGCTATAGACACCCACGACGGTATCACGCAGCGGTGTGGAGCCTCCAAAAGCGGAGCTGATGATGGTATCCACGGTACAGAAGCCATTTTCAGTCGGCGTCCATTTCCACCAGGCACTCCGATTGCCGGGATTGCTTGCATTCTCGAAGTCATGACTGGTCTCGTTGGTCTCAAAGTTGCAGTTAAAGAGATCCGTCGGATTCGAGGCTTCTTCTGCCAGGATGACGTCAGGCGCAGAAGCGATGTTGTTTGCCCCAGCGGGGAAGCTGGCAAAGACCTCTTTTGGTAGCAGTGCTACGGCGACAAACAGCGAGGTAAGGATGGTTTTATTCATGCGTGTGTTATTGGGGGAGGATTAAAAGGTGTACACCACTTCCATGAAGAGGTTCTTCGAGATGCCCGTGACATGACCACGCATCCAAACATTGGGGCCTTCGCGGTAGATGATGCCCTGGAGCTTCCGCACGCGCGCTTTTGTCACGCCTGCGATGGTGTCGGTGGTGGTGATGCTGCCAGTGACGAGACCGTTGGCCGTGTTCACGCTCATGCTCAGCTTGCGCGGCAGAGGGTTGGCAAAGATGATCTTGTTCGCCGTGCTCATGCTGAGGGATTCATTGATGGAGTCCACCATCTCACCCGAGCTGCCACGAATGCGCAGTTCGCCATTGCCAGTCGTGTCGAGGAAACCCTGCGCACGCGCATTCAGCGCAGGCTTGGTGTAGCGCTTCCCTCTGAGTTCGAAGGTGTTCAGATAGCCGAAGCGGTAAAAGGGCTGCGTTGTGAGTGCCGGGCGCTGATACCAGCAGTTCGCAGTGATCTGGGGATCATTCGAGACATTCGTCATCAGCGTCGCGGTGCCGGGGAAGTGGATGAATCCTTTGTTCGCATGCAAAGCCGCAAACGCGGGGATGGAGAAGTCCGTGCTGCTGCCACCCACCTCATGCATGAAACTGCCCACGGTGAACTTGAAGCCATCTGGCCCGACACCCGCAAAATTCACCGCACCCGTGGCGCTCACCGTGGCCTGCATCCAGCCACGCTCATGGAAATCCTGCGTCGCGTGCAGACCGCCCATATTGTAGATGCCAGGCATGGGATTCGGCACCGTTTTGCTGTAAACCCTCTGCCGGGGAAAATCACCGCCGACCGTGAAGATGTCCGTCTCCAGCGAGTAGCGACCAGAGCCCGCTCCGTCGATCCTTAGAGTGATGGGTGCAGGCGGGGGCGCACCTTTGGCCGCAACCGGATACACTGACCTCACCGTGGTGCCATCTCGGTCAAAAACACCTGTGAAGGGATACTTCATCGCGCCTCGCTGAAATGAGGCCGTATAGCTGCCACTCGCGGTCGTGGTCATATTGATACTGCCTGCTCCATTCAGATCTGATCGCATCAGCCATACAGCACGGCGAGTGACACCACGGGCAGGTATCTGACGCAGACGCAGTTGTGTCTGGTGCACCGTGGACGTGACCGCGCCATCATACGCTCCATCGACCGCGATGCTGTAGGTCGTGCCTGCGGTGGCATAAAAGCAGACCTTGGATTGGTAGGCATTAATCGCGAAATCGTCGGTCGTGTGGTTGTCATTATCCGCCACACGAGTCAGTGGAAAAGCGCTGCCGGTGTAAACGCAGATCACCGTGTCTTCGACAGGCTGGTTAAAGGAAGCAGGCGTGATCGTGTCTGCAAAACAATAACCCGACTCAGGAGCCGTCCACTTCCACCAGACACTCCTGGCCGCTCCATCATACGCACCGGGGTGATGCCCAGGCTCCCCAGACTCCTTGGTCGCGAAACCGAGACTGGTGAAGGCAGACACGTCATTCTGAGTCATGAGCAGCGGAGCATCCGCGAAGTTGTCAGCGCCTTCGGGAAAAAAGGCATGAGC